>ONWK01000079.1 GCA_900321505.1 uncultured Eubacteriales bacterium | reverse complement strand
GTCATTTCCATGACCCATCTGGGTTATATCAAGAGGACGAGTGTTGATAATTTCCACGCCCAGGGCAGAGGCGGCAAGGGAATCAAGGGCATGCAGACCATCGAGGATGATTATATCGAAGATCTGCTGATGACGACAACGCTGCATTATATCCTGTTCTTTACCAATAAAGGCCGCGCATACAGGCTTCGGGGATATCAGATCCCGGAGGCAGGCCGTACGGCAAGAGGAACAGCCATCGTAAATCTGCTGCAGCTTGAGGGAGATGAGAAGATCACCGCCATTATCCCGCTTAAGGAGTACAGTAACTCCAAGTATCTGATCATGGTCACAAAGAGCGGCATGATCAAAAAGACCCATGTTACGGAATATGCAAATATCCGCAAGAAAGGTATCATAGCCATCACTCTTAAGGATGACGATGAGCTGATAGAGGTTAAGACCACAGATAATACAAGGGATCTGTTCATGGTATCCAGAAACGGTATGTGCATCCGCTTCAATGACAGGGATGTACGCAGCACAGGCCGTTCCTCCATGGGCGTCCGCGGCATGAATCTCGCCGAGGGTGACGAAGTGATCGGTATGCAGATGAATACCCAGGGCGAGTCCCTGCTGATCGTTACCGAGCGGGGCATGGGCAAGAGAACAAAGATCAGCGAATTCCCCGTTCAGCACAGGGGCGGCAAGGGTCTGAAATGCTACAAGATCACCGGAAAGACCGGATATCTTGTAGGTGTTAAGGCTGTAAATGATGATCATGAGATCATGATGATAACGACACAGGGCATACTGATCCAGCTGAAATGCTCCGACATTTCCACTTACAGCCGTATAACCTCGGGAGTAAGGCTTATCAATCTGAGTCATAAGGATGATGAAAAGGAAGAGATCCTTGTGGCCAGCATCGCCAAGGTACGCGACAGCGTTGAGCAGACGGAGGCAGCGCTCCGTAAGCTTGAGGAAGAGAGCGAAGGCAATGAGGAAGAGGTAATTATCAGAGATATTGACGGGGATGACGAGGAAGATATCGAAGCTGAATATGATATAGAAGAAGCTGAGGAAGATATCGAAGAAGATAATGAGGAAGCTTCTGAAGAAGACAGTGAGGATAGTTCACCTGAGGAATAAGTATCATCCGGAGACGAAACATAAAAGATCCTGAAAGGAGGTCTGACATATGGATGCTTTTAAGGAAAATATAGAGTCCCTTACCAATACCAAGGGTCTGGAGGACCTTCTGATCGGTATCGCCTACTGGCTTGCCGTGATCGCAGTTGTAATATTTATCTTCTACATCTGCATCAAGATCAACAATCTGTTCCAGACCAGAAAGAATAAGAAAGCGCTCAGGGACCGGGATGACTTCCTTGCATAGAGAGAGACGCTGATCAAAGGGGACCTCTGTGTTACGCAGAGGTCCTTTGTGATATACGCCATAAAACCGGCAAGTGAACGTGCTTATACGAATGCACATTTGGCTGAAAGGAAAGTAGTATGAAAGAAATATTGACATCCGACATTTCAAAAGCGGTAAAGGAACTCTGTATCTCCGCAAATCTGTATCTTGAACCTGATATGCAGCGGGCGCTGCAGGAAGCGGCAGATACTGAGAAAAGCCCGCTGGGTAAAAAAATCCTGGGCCAGCTTAAGGAGAATCTGAGCATTGCGGAAAAGGAGCAGATCCCTATCTGCCAGGATACCGGCATGGCGGTCTTTTTCGTAAAGCTCGGTCAGGAGGTCCATCTTGACGGCAGTCTTACGGAAGCAATAAACGAAGGCGTCCGCATGGGATATGAAGAGGGTTATCTCAGAAAATCCGTGGTTGGAGATCCTCTGCTCAGGATTAATACAAATGACAATACTCCTGCGATCATCCATTATGATGTGGTGCCGGGGGATGAACTTAAAATAACCATAGCGCCCAAGGGCTTCGGAAGCGAGAATATGAGCCGCCAGTTTATGCTCAAGCCCGCCGACGGAGTTGAGGGAGTTAAGAATGCCATACTTCAGACGGTAAAGGAAGCGGGACCTAATGCCTGCCCGCCCTTTGTTGTGGGAGTAGGGATAGGAGGGGATTTCGAGCTTTCATGCATCCTTGCCAAAAAAGCTCTGACACGTTCCATAGAAGTAAGGCACAGTCTTCCCCATATCCGTGCACTTGAGGCGGAAATGCTGGACAGGATCAACCAGCTGGGTATCGGTCCTGCCGGTCTGGGAGGAAAGAATACAGCGCTTGCGGTAAATATTGAAACCTATGCAACGCATATTGCAGGCCTTCCGGTAGCGGTAAATATGTGCTGCCATGTAAACAGACATAAGACTGTGACGTTGTAAAAAAGAAAGGAAGATATATGGAAACTTCAATAACTCTGCCTGCACAGAAGGAGGAACTGACAGAGCTGCATGCCGGCGACTATGTATATCTGTCCGGGACCATTTATACAGCGCGGGACGCCGCTCATAAGCGTCTCTATGAAAGCATAACCCGTGGGGAGAGCCTTCCCATTGACCTGGAGGGTACCATCCTTTATTATCTCGGCCCCACACCCGAAAAACCGGGAAAGGCCATAGGTTCCGCAGGTCCCACAACCTCCAGCAGGATGGACAGATACACCCCGCTGCTGCTTAAATGCGGTCTTTACGGCATGATAGGAAAGGGAAAGCGTTCCGAGGATGTAAGGAGAGCCATCATCGAAAACGGAGCGGTTTATTTTGCTGCAGTAGGAGGAGCAGGAGCGCTGCTCTCAAAATGTATTAAAAGGTCAGAGGTGATAGCTTATGAGGATCTTGGCACGGAGGCCATACGGCGTCTTACCGTGGATCGTCTGCCGGTGATAGTTATCATGGATTCCAGAGGAAACAACCTTTATGAGACAGCAGTGCAGTCTTATCTCAACAAATATGGCGGCAATTAGGGCCTGATCACGGAGTCGGATAAATGGGAGCAGAAGCCGTAACTGAAAGTGTTTTTTCCATAACCGGATATATGAAGGATAATTATAACCTTCTTATCATGCTGTTCGGTGTTTTTGTGGTGTTCTTCAGTGCCAGAAGATCTGCCATGCCGCGTGCGGAGAAGCTTTTGCCCCTTATTGCACTGGGGGTTTTCCTGTGTTCAATATTCGATTATCTTGAAAGGTATTATGCTTCACTGGAGACCTATCATTTCCAGAGAAGTTTCTTCCGTTTCAGCAGGAGCGAATTATATTCCCTTCTTCTTTTTGTCATCATTACCAGGCTGGCTCCGGCAAGAAAATGGAAGATAGTGGCGATACCCATTGTAATAACTACAATTTATAATATTATTATGCTGTTCAACACGGAATGGACGGTACATTTTACGGAGGATAATCAGTTACTGAGAGGGTATCTGGGATATACGCCCTTTACTATGGATTTGATATATCTCGGATTTCTGCTCTATTATTCCCAGAAGAATTACCGTGGAAACCGCCTGTTACGCAGAAATCTCTTTCTTTTTATTACCATAACCCTTGCACTGACCGGTATCATGGTAATTCTGGGGATAGATCTCGAGATTAATACCATCTGCATCTTCTATATATTGCTTTATATGCTTTACTATACCATCACTCAGCAGGCTAATACACGGAGAGAGCTTATGATGGCCGATATGCAGCTGTATCAGAGGCAGATAGGGCCGCATTTCATATACAACGGACTGGGGGTTATCAGGTCTCTGCTCCCCAGAGAGGAATCCGAGGCAAAGGATGTGCTGGATCATTTCACGAGGTATTTGAGAGGAAATGCAGAGCTCCTTACATCGACCGATCTTATACCTCTTTACAGGGAACTGGATATCATTGATAATTATCTTTATATGGCGGAGAAAAGGTTTGAGGACAGTATTACCTATGAAAAGGACCTGAGGAATACGGATTTTCGTGTCCCGGCGTTTTCAGTGCAGATTCTAGTGGAAAATGCGGTTCGCCACGGTATACGCAGGAGAGAGGATGGCAGGGGGACTCTGTGGATATCCTGTTATACATCCAAGAAATATAATACCATCGTTGTGAGGGATAACGGTGTGGGCTTTGATGTTAAGGAACTGGTGGAAAGCTGGGAGGATGAGAGCCGTGACGGCGGTGTCGACTGGCATGAGCTCCGAAAAAAGGATCCCGACAGCAGTCATCTGGGCCTGATCAATCTCAGAAAAAGGCTGGAGATCCAGTGCGAAGGAAGGCTCACGATCAAGAGCGTTATCGGAAAGGGAACCATAGCCAGGATAACGATACCGATAAGGTACGATAAGGACAGACAACGGGAGAGAATGAAGTAATATGAATATACTTATCGTGGATGATGAGGCAGCGGAAAGAAAAAATCTTATAAATGTGCTTAAGAATGTGGTTCCCCATGCTGAGGTTACGGCGGTAGGAAATGCCACTGCTGCGGTCGATCAGATCGCGGAAAGTAATTACGATATAGCATTTCTGGATGTGGAAATGCCCGGAAGAAACGGGATCCAGCTGGCTAAGGAGATAGTTGAAATGTCGCCGCAGACCAATATAGTAATGGTGACAGCCTATGACCGGTATGCAATGGAAGCTCACAGGCTTTTCGTAAGCGGGTATATACTGAAGCCGGCAATGGAGGATGAGGTGGATAAGGTCATTAAGAACCTCCGCCGGCCTGTAGATACGCTTCCCAAGGGGCTTTACCTCAGATGCTTCGGCAATTTCGAGGTGTTTTATAACGGGAACATAGTGCATTTTCACCGCAAGAGAGCAAAGGAAATGCTGGCATACCTGGTGGACCGCCGGGGTGCGGGAGTTACCGGTAAGGAGCTGCGGGCGGTACTGTGGGAGGATGCTGCTGAGAATACCGAGAGGCAGCGGGATTATATGCAGAAGATATGGTACGATCTCAGGAATACTCTGGCTGATCTTGGCTGCGATGATGTCGTTATCCACAGCGGAAATGTCTTTGCCGTAAATGTTCCGAATGTGAAGTGTGATTATTATGATGCCATGGCGAGAAAAGGCGGAAAGATCAGCGGTTATACAGGCGAATACATGAGCCAGTACAGCTGGGCGGAGGATTCGGATATACGCAGTTTGGATTACTGAGCCTATATGAGGAAGGTTCCGGGCTGTTCCTGAACCGTCCTCTGGGAATAACAGGGAGTAGGACTATGAAAAAGAAAAGAATGATACCCCGCATACTTTCGGCAGTTCTGGCGCTTTCTTTTATTTTTACGGGCTGCGGCAGGGAGGCTGTTCCTACAGTAACGGAGACATCCCAGGAAAAAACAGCTTCGGAAGAAGCTTCTTCAGAGGCTAATACTTCAAAAGAGACCGGCAGTTTAACAGAACGTACCTTTCCTGTTACTGAGGAGTATGTAAAACTGACGGGAAGAACCGGCATGAATAATGATATCCGCTGGCTTATACATTCCGCCAGCAAGGTTGAGTTTAAGTTTAAGGGGACTAAAGCTTCCATAGTGGTGAGGGGCGATGCCTCCATAAGCGGTGCGATCAGCTCACGCGCAAG
>ONWK01000134.1 GCA_900321505.1 uncultured Eubacteriales bacterium | reverse complement strand
TTCAGAACCTTGTGCTGGCCGTAATTTTTCTTTACGTCTTTTAATTCCAGTACAACTTCACCCAATGCCGTTTCCCTCCATAATTTTTTTGATCCCCTTTACACAATGTTCAGGAGATTTAACCTATAACCAACATAACTTATAAGAGCAGGGGACAATGCCCCTGCTCCAAAGACATTTAAAGCTTATTTCGTTGCTGACAGACTATCGGAAACCTTTGACATCTGATCCTTCAGCACTTCACCGAATTCCGTATCAGACATATCTGCCGGCTTCTGCTTCAGTGCATTTGACATGAAACCGATGAAACCAAGGTTCTTAAGTCCTTCTGCTCCTGCGGATACATACTGTGCATCACCAACCTTATCTGCTTCTTCCTTCAGCTTGTCTGCAAAAGACATAACGCCCATCTGCAGGAGGAATGCGAGAACGATTCCGATGATACCGCAGATCATCGCTCCGACCTTCTTGCCCTGGTCCTCGGCTGCCTTATTCTTCTTGATGCAGAACAAGATGGCCAGTGCACCGAAAAGTCCGGCAACACCTACACCGATCCATCCGGCAAGGAATCCGCCGATTACACCTAAAACAATTGAAATGATACCAAATGCGATTGCCATACTTTACCCTTTCCTTTCTAATAATACTTTTCCAATAACTTTTTGTGACACATATTATGACACACTATCCTCAAAGCCATATCGGTCTTACATGATGATAATCAGTATTATACGAATCTGACCTCTACAACTTCTTTACAGATTATAACGATAATCTCGGAAATTGCAATCTTTTTTTTGTTCATCAACAATCATCAACAATTGTTGAACTTATTCCGGTCTCGGGAAGTATGCCGTATCGATATTCGATCTTGAACGAACCTGGTAAGAAATACCGATATCCCGCAGTTCATTGCAGAAAAGCTTAAGGAACGTATCATCATCAAAAACCTGCTGGAGGGAAAGACAAAGCTTTCCGCCCACCGCGGTCATTCCGATATAGAGATCATTTACCGCCGGGACATGGTTCCATAATTCTTTGACATATCCGTCGGTTGCCGGATATTTCCACCGTCCCAGATAGCTCACCATACAAGTCTGCGCCCGGGCATCCGCATCGATCATTCCGGCAAACGCGCGGTTTTTATCCTCTATCTTCGGATTATCCCTGAGGATCTCACGACAGTACTGAACCTTGCCGGCCAGATCATTTTTTACCTTATCTTCATCCGTGTGAAACAGCGTTATCCCCCGCGCCACCGTGTTCTGCACCATGAGCGGAAGTTTTTTCATCTCCTCCCCATAGTTAAAATGAGCTGCGTAAAGGCAGTTATGGAAGGTTTCTTTCGCCTTCAGCATCGGGCGGGCATTGATGATATAAGTGCAGACGATCGGCTTCTTGCGATCAGGAAACCACTTATCCAGCGCATGCTCCATAAGCAGCGCCACCATGGTCCCCGGAGATCCGTCTCTTGCCGAAGAGTATTTCACAAAAGCCTTCTCCGGAAGTTCGATATCGTAATTTACCGGAGAATCATCCGGGAGCCCTCCGTCCTTCGTAAGGGAAAAGGCTTCCGCCGCCTCTTCCTCCTCGCCCGAAGATACGGGAAGCGGAAGGAAGTCCTGCGGGTCCTCCCACTCCGCGGAGATCATCTTATCATCCATCGTCCTTACTCCGGTATGGTCTGTTACGCCGTACCGCTCATTGCAGTAATAATAAAGTAGTGTGGAATATAGTTTAAACATCCCCAGTCCGTCCATCAATCCGTGATAAGCATCCAGCATGATCCGGTCATCCCGGTAACATACCGCCCATACATGGTAATTCGTTTCCTCCGAATTGAGGCTTATCTTACGGTCCGTATTAAGTAGCACAACCGGTGCCTGGTTATCCTCAAAATAATACTCCAAATCATTTTTACGCATCCGGACCGAAAGATACGGAAAACGGATTTCCGCCTTTCTTACCGCCGAAGCAAGAATCTTCCCGTCAACCGGATCCTTCATCTTCACCACAAGTCTTACGGAATAATCATAGTTTTTCCCGAAACATCCATATATGGAGTCCACATCGCCCATTGTAATATCCATAGAACTCTCCTTATGTCTCTCAAAGTCGTTAAGATAAGAAAAGAAAGCAAGCTTAACTTAATGACATTGTTATGTCTCCCGGTTGTCATATTACGCTTCGAAATCTTCCTCGAAGAAACCAAGTCCGTTGAGTACCTGCATAAATCTCTTGATATAGTCCCAGGATGTGGTGGGCCAGAAGAAGCCCAGCCGGTACAGCACCTGAAGGGTGTGCTCGCGGTCCATGTTGTAAAGCACCCGCTCTCTCTCTCCCTTTCCTACATCGTAAGCCATGAGGCTGGTCAGATGCGCCGCTTTTCTCGGATCACTTCCCGCTGCGGCAAAGGCCTTATCATACTCATCCCTCTCCATCATGATGACGGGATATCCGACCTCCTTCATTTCCTCAAAGATATGTACCTTGGAAATGTACTGGTCCGTGATCACATTGAAGACGATACAATCCTCCGGAGTTCCGGAAAGCCGGACTGTCGCATCCGCAACCGAACTGATGGGGGAGAACTCCATCAGATCTTCTGCCTGATCGTACGGCGCGCAGCCCAGGATCGCATAAGCCCGGAGCTGTCCCATAGCCGCATTTGACTCGAAGTTCACCTGGAATTCGCCGTCCGTATACCGCGCGGATAGATTTCCGTAACGCATGATCTTCGCCTTAAGTCCTCTGGTGAGTACAGCCTCAAGGATCTCCCGCTCTGCCAGGAATTTGGACCGTACATACTGGTTCGTCAGATCCTGCCCGCAGTAAAGTGTCTGCTCCGAAGGTGAGAATCCTTCCGGCGTCGTATCCTTATAACCGATCTCGATCACGCTCATGGTAGAGGTCTGGATCATCACAGCCCCCTGCTCCACGCAGAAGTCGATCACATTCTTCGCACCGTTTACATTGACATCATGAATGATGCTGTCATGGGAGAAATGCTTTACGATAGCGGCGCAGTTAATGACTGTATCGATATTTTCTCCCGCAAGAGGCTTAAAGGAATCCGGTTTTGTTACATCGCCTTCATAGACAAAGATCCTGTCCCCGAGAAGGCCGCGGTAATCCTTATCAAAATAATAGAACAAAAGGGAAGTAAGACGTTTCTCCGCCGTCTGGTCTGCTGTAGAACGAAGCAGACAGTAGACTTTGCAATCTGTCTTCTCCAGAAGTTCGTAAAGGATATGGATCCCCAGATACCCGGTAGCGCCTGTCATCAGAACATTTCCGAGAGAATGCCTCTTTCCGTTTCTGAAGTTCTCAAGAGTATTCTTCTTCAGCAGTTCATTGATCGCGGTGTAGT
>ONWK01000315.1 GCA_900321505.1 uncultured Eubacteriales bacterium | reverse complement strand
CTCGAGGTGCCCGTTCAGCGAGTCCCTTGTCATGCCTACGGCTGTCATATGAGCAATGGCTTCAACGTCACATACATTCTGAATATACGCGGACAGCTTGGCCGTTTTTTTAGAATTGCTGCCTCCCGCGCCGTAGGTAACACTGATAAAATCAGGGGACAGCCCCTCCAGTTCATCAAGTGTACGGAATATCTCATACATGTCATCATCGCGCTTTGGCGGAAATACCTCGCAGGATAATTCCACTTCTTCTGAAGTGTATTTATTCTTGAGCATAGTAGTGTAAATCTCCTTTCAGGATCATTCCGGCATGGATGGCATTCCGGATTCCACCGCTTCCTCGAAAAGCCTGAAAACCTCCGGAAACTGTTTCTTCAGGTTCATGGGTCTGAAGCTCTTATCCACGAAACCGTGAACCGTCTCAGCCTTATGCAGCAGGGTTCCGTCAAGCCCCCTTATCTCATAGTGCAGCCAGAAACGCACCGGTGAAAGCTTGTAAATATGCGGATAGATCATCACAGTCTCGCCGAAATGCAGCGCCATTGTATAGTAATCATGCAGCTCAAGTACAGGTATGATTATACCCAGATGCTCAAGCCTTGCGTAGGAAAGACCCATCTGATCCATAAGATCCAGCCTGCTTTCCTCAAGATATCTGGCATAATTGGAATGATGCACAACCTGCATCTGATCTGTCTCGTAGTAATTAATCCTTCTTCGATACGGCTTTACGTTCACCTTTTCCCGCCTCCCTCTGAGCGTGGCTCTCCACCTCTATCTTCACCTCCGTACGGTCCGGATTGATATCGGGATCAGGACCGTTTTCAGGATCGAACTGGATCTCAAGCTGTCCTTCCTGCTTATTGGACAGCTGGCGCTGCTTCTCGCGATAAAGCTCCACGGAAAGAAGGTCAGCGATCTCAAGCAGCTGTGCGTACCTGTCCTCTCGTGTCAGTTCATTCAGAGATTTGATCAGCTCAGTCTTATTGTCGGAAATGGCCTTCTTCTTCTCCCTGAGTGTCGATCGCATCTTCATATATTCTTCTTCGATCTTCTCCACCGCCTCTGACATAAGGTGATCCACCTCTGTCAGCATCTCATCGGTATAGATCAGGGATGCGGCATAAATGTCATTTGCGGTGCGGAGCATCTGACGCTCCTCCTGCTCCATATCCCTCAGCGAGAAATTAAGCGGTTCGCCCTCTCTTCTCTTTGTAACCCTGATGCGGCTGGCGCTGTGCTCAGCCTCGTAAAGGATCTGCTCCGCTTCATCCTTTGCTTCCTGCAGAAGCCTGGCGCGCTTGTCATTTACTTCACGATAGGTCCTCAGCTCTTCCCGGACCGTATCCTCAAGCGAATTCAGCAGCTCTAAGGCTTCTTCGCGGACAAGCATAACCTTTCCCGATGACAGCGGCGCTCCCGGTCCATCTTCTATCATTTCCCGAAGCCTTTCGATTATGGCTTCGGAGCGGTCTTTATCTCTTCCCATATTTACCTCATTATGTATTTACAGCCGTTACCGGCCCGTCAGGTTAAATCAAACAGCGTTTTATATTCTACTATACAATCCGAAAAAAATAAAGAGTAACTATTTACGCACAAAGCAAAACACAGCCGCGTTGTCGCGGCTGTGTTTGAAATATCATTATCCTCTCTTAAGGAAATCCGGAATCTTGATGCTCGGACCCGCCTGAGATTTAAGCGGTGTAGCCTTTCTCTCGGGAACTGCTGCATCTGCCTCTGCTGCTGCCTCTGCCTGAGGAGCTGCCTGGGGAGCAGGCGCTGTCTGAACAGGCGCCGCTGCCGGTTTATTGAATATAGCTGTCTGAGGAGCTGCTGCCTGAGGCTGATTCATATTGATATTCAGCGGGATAGGCTGAGCCTTGGGCTTCTCTCTGAAGGTCGGATTCTTAACCACATTTTCAGTGGATGTCGGGGGCTTGATCACCGGACCGGTCTTCTTCTGGGGGATCGTAACGCGTCCTCTGGGATCCTCCTCGAGTCCTGTTGCAATGATGGTGATGCTTACATCCTCACCTGCAATATCATTATCAACGGTACCAAAGATGATATTTGCCTCATCGCCGGCCTGCTCGGTAAGATATGTGATAGCATCGTATGCTTCCACGATACCGACATTTCCGGAGAAGTTTACGATGATATCGGATGCGCCGCTGACAGTAGTCTCCAGAAGCGGAGAATCCATAGCCTGCTTGATGGCATCAACGGCCTTATTGTCGCCTGAAGCCTTACCGATACCGATATGTGCCACACCCTTCTCACGCATTACGGTCTGGATGTCGGCAAAGTCAAGGTTGATGAGACCCGGCTTATTGATCAGATCGGTTACGCCCTGTACACCCTGCTGCAGCACTTCGTCTGCTTTCTTCAGTGCATCGGGAATGCTTGTACGCTTGTCACAGATCTGAAGCAGCTTATCATTGGGGATCACAATAAGTGTATCCACATTTTCACGCAGCTTTGCGATACCGTTCATCGCATTGTTCATTCTCGGCTTACCCTCAAAGG
>ONWK01000074.1 GCA_900321505.1 uncultured Eubacteriales bacterium | reverse complement strand
TCAGACTGGCGGAGCCGGTGATGCGTACGTCAGAGCTTCCGGAATATGATGAGCTTGATAAATATGTATTTCGGGGATAATGATTATTACAATCTCGCAAAAGTGTAAAAATATGTGCATTTTATTTGACATTTTTAGAAAAATATCTATATAAAAATGCGGAAATATGGTTATTATAGTTTTAATGTAACTGATCTACAGCAGGTTTTTGGACGGAAAGAGGGATCAAACCATGTACGAGAAAAACACTTTATCCGAATGCGAAATGGTAACCATGCGCTGTGTATGGAATCTGGGTAAGGATGCTACGGCCTTTAATGTGATCAATATGCTGGATGAGGACTATGGGCTGGTATATAAGGAGACTACGGTATATACCTTCCTTACCAAGCTTAAGGAGAAAGGATTTCTTGATACTGTCCGTAATGGAGTGACCTATTATATCCCGAGGATCTCCGAAAAGGAATATCTGAAAAAGGCTGCAAAGCAGTATCTGGATTTCTGGTTCCACGGAAATGTTGCTGCAGCCGTAAAGGAGATCATGGAAGGAGAAAAGCTTTCCCGAAAGGATGCAAAAAGCATACGGGAAGCCCTGAGAACCTGCACCGGGGACGGAGCCGCGCCGGCCACGAATCATCCTCAGCCGGTACCGCAAAACTTACTGATGTGACTATTCAGCTCCGGAGCGCAGGATGCTGAATAGTTACGGTTGACATGAATATTTCATAGTGCTATAATTGCCGCATCATATTAAGTAGAGGTGCGGTGATCAACAGTATCACACCGGAGGTGCTGACAGCCGGTGAGGGTGTGAAAAAGGGTGAACCGCCGAAGTGAGGCCGGTAGTCAGAACGGGTTTGCTGGGTCTGCGGTGAATAACTGCAGGACTGTCACCGGTTACGGTGGAGTGCTACTTCGGGTAAACCCTTATTATCATCAAAGAGTCTGGGGATTTATTTCGGGATAGTGCTCACTGTCCCGAATTTCTTTTATTTCAAGGAGGAGAATTATGGCTATTTTCAAGGGATCAGGAGTTGCACTTGTTACACCCTTCAAGGAGAATCTTGAGGTGGATTATGATCAGCTGAGGAAGCTGGTTGACTATCATGTGGAGAACGGAACGGACGCCATTATCGTCTGCGGAACAACAGGTGAGTCCTCCACTCTTACCGAGGAGGAGCATTCAGAGGCTATCGCGGTAGTAGCAGAGCAGGTTAACGGCAGGATACCGGTTATCGCGGGTACAGGTTCAAATGCAACCTATACCGCTGTAAAGCTTTCAAAGGAAGCTGAGGAAAGCGGCGTTGACGGACTTCTTATCGTAACGCCTTATTATAACAAGGCAACCCAGCAGGGCCTTATCCGTCATTATACAGAGATAGCCGAAGCAGTATCGCTTCCGATCATCATGTACAATGTTCCCAGCAGAACAGGCTGCAACATCATGCCTGCAACTGCAGCGCAGCTGGCCAGAGAGGTTGACAATATCGTTGCAATAAAGGAAGCTTCCGGAAATATTTCTCAGATCGCAGATCTCGCTGCCATGGCTGATGGCTGTATCGATATTTATTCCGGAAATGACGATCAGATACTTCCGCTGCTTTCACTCGGCGGTATCGGCGTTATCTCAGTAACTGCAAATATCATTCCGCAGGATACCTCACGCCTTGTACACAGCTTCCTCGAGGGAAATGTTGAAGAGTCCCGCAGACTGCAGCTTAAGGTTATGGAGCTCTGCCACGCTCTGTTCTGTGAGGTAAATCCGATACCTGTTAAGAAGGCAGTTGAGCTTATGGGTCTCTGCAACGGCTATGTAAGAATGCCGCTTACGGAGATGGAGCCGAAGAACGTAGAGAGACTTAAGAAGGCTATGCAGGAGTATGGATGCCTTTAATGATCCCGCTTAAAGGAGAATAATACTATGACAAGAATAATCATGCACGGTGCTCTCGGCCGTATGGGACGGGTTATCACCGGCCTTGCAGAGGCAGATCAGGATGCGGTGATCGTAGCGGGAGTCGATGTGGCTCCCGGCTCCGCGGAATATCCCATATATCACTCCCTCGCAGAGGTTAAGGAAGAGGCGGATGTTATCATCGATTTTTCCACGGCAAAGATAGTGGACAGTCTGCTTGATACGGCAGCTGAAAAGGGACTTCCGGTAGTACTCTGTACCACGGGACTGAGTGAAGCCCAGCTTGAAAAGGTGCGGGAGACCTCCGCGCGTATCCCTATCCTCAAGTCTGCAAATATGAGTCTGGGTATCAATACCCTGACGGGACTGCTTAAGGATGCCACAAAGGTGTTCGGCGGTGCAGGCTTCGATATAGAGATCGTTGAAAGACATCATAACCAGAAGCTGGACGCCCCCAGCGGAACGGCCATCATGCTGGCGGATGCCATAAATGATGCGGCAGGCGGCCGATACGAATATATCTATGACCGCAGCCAGCGCCGTGAAAAAAGAGATAAAAAGGAGCTTGGTATCTCAGCTGTCCGTGGAGGAAATATCCCCGGTACCCACGAGATCATTTTTGCGGGACCCGATGAGGTTATTGAGCTGAGACATGTGGCATACTCACGGAGCATTTTCGGCAACGGAGCTCTCAGTGCAGCAAAGTATCTCGCCGGCAGAAAGCCCGGGCTGTATGACATGAACGATGTGATCGCTGCCATGATCTGAAACAGAGGTTGAAAAATGTACCAGGATGCAGTCGTACTTTGCAGTGCGTCAAAATATACACAGAAATTCTATCTGAATCCGGATTTTGAAAGCCTTCCCGAGCAGGTTCAGCAGGAGCTGAAGATAATGTCGGTGCTCTTTACAGAGGATGTGGGAGGTATCATCATCTTTATCTTTGATAAGGACGGAAATCTCACCATCACCACCGAAGCGGCGGAGGAGGATATACTTTATGATGAGATCGGTGCCCATCTCGTGATCAAGAGAATGCGGTCCGAGCATCGTGACCTGTTCATGCAGCTTGAACAGTATTATCGCACATTTTTTCTGGATCAGAGTGAGGAGTAGCATATGCTGTTTGCTATCGATGTTGGAAATACAAATATAACCGTGGGACTTTTTGACGGAGAGAACCTTGTCAGACAGTTCCGCATGATCACCCAGACCTCCAGGACATCGGACGAATACGGGGTTTTCCTTGGAGAATGGCTTACGATAAACGGCTTTGCCATGAAGGATATCACGGATGTGGCCATTTCCTCGGTAGTGCCGGATATCATGCATTCACTTGTCAGCGGTATAATCAAGTATTTTGATGTACAGCCGCTTATCGTTGCGCCTGGCATCAGAACGGGTATCAAGATATCCATCCCCAATCCCCGGGAGCTGGGCGCCGACCGTCTGGTGGATGCCGTTGCTGCCTATGAAATGTACGGCGGACCGGTAATAGTAGTTGATTTCGGAACCGCTACCACCCACGATCTGGTGCTGGCGGACGGAACATTTTATGCGGGAGTCACCTCGCCTGGTATCAGGCTTGCCGCAAATGCATTGTGGACAGGCACTGCAAAGCTTCCGGAGGTTGAGATCCGCAAGGTGAATACCATACTGGGCAGGGATACCGTGTCATCCATGCAGGCAGGTATATATTTCGGTTATGTAGGCCAGACGGAGTATATCATCCGCAAGCTGAAGGAAGAGTCGAAGCTGGATGATCTGAAGGTCGTTGCTACCGGCGGGCTCGGTAAGATGATCGCGGATGCAACGAAGGAGATCGATATTTACGATCCGGAGCTGACACTGCAGGGACTGAGGATAATTTATAATAAGCAATAGTATATTAGTCAGCACCCCGTAAAAATCAAAAAATCATGGATGAAAAGCTTGCTTTTCAGACTGATTTTTATGATTTTTACGGGGAGGTCAAGGCGCGGAGCGCCTCTGACCGTCCTACATTCCGGATGCGAAGCATCCGGAATCGTAGGAGCTGAATAGTATCAGTATCATCTTTAGAGAGATAATATGAACAGAACGGATTTTATCGGAAAACTGTATCTCGGACCAATGGCAGGCGTAACAGACCTGCCATTTCGTCTTCTTTGCAGGGAGTGCGGAGCAGACATAGTGGTCACGGAAATGATCAGCGCCAAGGGTTTATACTACGGAAGTAAGAATACGGCGCCGCTGCTTATGACTGATGAGAAGGACCGGCCGGTGGGCGTGCAGCTCTTCGGAAAGGAACCGGAGCTTATGGCTGATGAGGCGGTGAAGCTGATCGAAAAGTACCCCTTTGATTTTGTTGATATCAATATGGGCTGTCCCATGCCAAAGATAGTGAATAACGGTGAGGGGAGCGCGCTGCTTAAGGAGCCGGAGACTGCGGAACGTATAGTGGCAGAAATGGTTAAAAAGCTGCCGGTACCGGTCACGGTGAAGCTGAGAGCGGGTTTTGCCCTGGGGGAACGCACAGCACCTGAGCTCGCAAAAAGGCTGGAAGCGGCGGGAGCCGCAGCACTTGCTGTTCACGGAAGGACAAGGGAAGAGTACTACCGCGGGCATGCAGACCGGAGCATTATCAGAGAAGTGAAGGAAGCGGTAAGCATTCCGGTAATCGGTAACGGTGATATATGGAGCGGGGCTGATGCAAAACGTATGTATGAGGAAACCGGCTGTGACAGCATCATGATCGGCCGCGCCGCCCAGGGCAATCCCTGGATATTCCGGGAAGTCAGAACATTTCTCGCCGAAGGCACCGTACCGCCGCCGCCATCCGTGGAGGAAAGAAAGGATTTCCTTCTCCGGCATACGGCCATGATGATGGAGGAAAAGGGTGAGTATACAGGGGTCCGTGAGATGAGGAAGCATTTTGCCTGGTACACTCAGGGGCTTCAGGGAGCGGCATCCCTCAGGAGAGAGGTCAATATGGCTGTTGACCGCAGGAGTCTGGAAGGGCTTATAGAGCGTATATCGGGGGAAAAGAGTTGAAAAGCATTGGTATTGGTGGTACACTTTAGGCTGATATCATTAAAACAGCATGAGCGGAGGATAGATAAATGAGCTTTTTATACAGAAATACCAGAAAAAAAGATGAAGCAGTAACAGCTTCACAGGCCATACTTCAGGGACTTGGTACTGACGGAGGTCTTTATGTTCCGGATGAGATCCCGGTGATGGATCTGCCCCTCTCCGCCCTTGCAAAGATGGATTACAGAGGGCTCGCATATGAAGTGATGAGCCGTATGTTTACGGATTTCACTGAGGAAGAGCTGAAATACTGCATCAACAGTGCCTATGACGAGAAGTTTGACGATCCGGCCATAGCTCCTTTGAAGAAGCACCATGGGACACATTTCCTTGAACTTTTCCATGGAAAGACCATAGCGTTTAAAGATATGGCGCTTTCGATACTGCCGTATCTTATGACTACGGCAGCAAAGAAGAACCGGATGGAGAAGGAGATAGTTATACTTACCGCAACCTCCGGCGATACGGGAAAGGCAGCTCTTGCGGGATTTGCGGATGTTCCGGGAACACGCATCGCAGTATTCTATCCCAAGTCAGGAGTAAGCCCGATCCAGGAGAAGCAGATGGTTACCGAGCGCGGCAGGAATACCTTTGTTGCCGGTATCCACGGTAACTTTGACGATGCCCAGACAGGTGTCAAGAAAATGTTCAGCGATCCGGTCCTGAAGCAGGATCTGGATGAGAAGGGCTTCAGATTCTCCTCTGCCAATTCCATAAATATCGGACGTCTCGTACCCCAGATGGTATATTACTATTATGCATATACCCAGCTGATGAATGCGGGGGAGATAGAGGAGGGTGAGAAGATCAATATCGTTGTTCCCACCGGTAATTTCGGCAATATTCTTGCCGCATACTACGCTTCTCTGATGGGTCTTCCGGTAAACCGCTTCATCTGCGCCTCCAATGACAATAAGGTGCTGTATGATTTCTTCACCACCGGCGTTTATGACAGGAAGAGAGATTTCATACTTACGACCTCTCCTTCCATGGACATCCTTATCTCCAGTAATCTCGAGAGGCTGATTTACCGTATAGCCGGAAATGATGCGGATAAAAATGCGGAGCTGATGAAGGAGCTTACAGAAAAAGGACGTTATACCATAACTGAGGATATGAAGAAGGAGCTTTCGAAGTTCTACGGTAATTTTGCGGATATGGATACCGTTGCCGCAACAATTAAGAAGATCTACGAGGAGGACGGTTATATCCTCGATCCGCATACGGCTGTTGCTGCTGCAGTATATGATGCTTATAAGAAGGAGACTGGCGATACCGCAAAGACCGTGATCGCATCAACGGCAAGCCCGTATAAATTCACCAGAAGCGTTATGACAGCCATCGATCCTTCCTGTGAGAACGAGGAAGACTTTGCGCTTGTGGACAGGCTTGAGAAGCTCTCGGGCGTTAAGGTTCCCCAGGCCATAGAGGATATCCGCAGTGCGGAGATCCTTCATAAGACAGTATGCGAGATAAATGAGATGGAGCAGGTTGTGCGCGGTTTTTTGGGAGAATGATATGTATACTATACAGACTGAAGCATATTTTGACAGTGCGCATTTTTTGGCGGGATATGATGGGAAATGTTCCAACATCCACGGCCATCGCTGGATGGTGGTAGTAGAGGCTTCGTCTGAAACACTTGATCCAAATGGACAGACCCGTGGTATGGTCATGGACTTTTCAGATCTGAAGCGCCTTCTCAGGGAAGAAACTAAGAAGCTTGACCATTCCCTGATCATTGAGGAGGGAAGCCTCCGGAAGAAGACCATAGAGGCCCTGGAGGAAGAGAACTTCAGGATCGTAACATTTCCATTCCGGCCTACAGCCGAGAATCTGGCAAAATACTTTTTCGATCAGTTGAAAAAGGCGGGTTGTCCGGTGCGCAGGGTGAAGGTTTATGAAACACCGAGGAATATGGCAGGATACGAGGAGGAGCAGGCATGACCCTTTTTCCGGTCGCGGAGCGTTTCGTCAGTATCAACGGAGAGGGAAGAAAGGCAGGAGCGCTGTCCTGCTTTATAAGACTGCGCGGCTGCAACCTTGTTTGTAACTACTGCGATACGCGCTGGGCCTGCGAGCCTGATGCCAGGGTTGAGGAGCTGTCGGCGGAGGAGCTTAAGGACTGGGTGATTTCCACTGGGATAGAGTGCGTCACTTTGACGGGCGGGGAACCGCTCATAACAAAGGATGTGGAAGAACTGATCCGGACACTTTCAGCAGTTCCTGGAGCGGAGATTGAGATAGAGACCAACGGCGCCGTTCCGCTGAAGGGATATACTAACCTCGGGGATAATGTGTTTTTTACCATGGATCTGAAATGTCCCGGCAGCGGGATGTGCGATCATAACTGCTATGATAATCTGGCTCTGCTCGGAGACAGGGATGTAATTAAGTTCGTTATCAGCGACAGGGGAGATCTGGACTGGATGAGAGAGATCATTCATAAATACCGGCTTACGGGACGCTGCGGAATTTTTGCCGGGGCGGTTTTCGGCCGCATCACGCCCGGGGAGATCGTGGATTATCTCTGTTCTTACAGGATGAATGAGGTAAGAC
>ONWK01000167.1 GCA_900321505.1 uncultured Eubacteriales bacterium | reverse complement strand
TATTTCAGGCCCTGCTAGGATAAAATACTATTGCAAACTTTTTTATAAATACCGGCTGCGCAGCGGCATCCGTTACGCATGGCGGTGATCTGAGCGAGAGGAGGTTAAAATGAAACTAAGATTATGGGCAAAAGCAGTTATTGCCGCAGGTGCGGCTGTTACGTCTCTTTTCCTTATGCAGGGGAAGCCGGCATCGGCTCTGACGGCATATACTATTGATTATGTGGGTGAAGAAGATGTTTCAACCGAATGGAAATGGGACATGAGTGACGGTGTGAGATTTTTCGGTTACGACAAGCTTATCAATGTGAACACCTGGGATCCCATATCCGGCGGCTGGCATAAGGTGGATGGTTACTGGTATTTCTTTGAAAAAGGTGGATATGTATATGACCAGTACCACAAAGGCTACTTTATCGGCACCGTCCCTTCCGGCGTATACAGCGAAGATGCCGATCCTTTCATCTATCATTGGGAAAAGGATGAAAAAGGCTGGAAATACGTGACCGATCACGAATTTCAGGAATGGGAAGATTCCGATATGAAGCAGGTACATGATGACCGCGTCCGTATTGACGGTAAGGTCTATGCTTTTGACGAATCGGGATATCTTTACACACCCGGATGGAAAAACCTGAGCGACAGCGGGCTATGGATCCATGTTGAGAAAAACGGCAATCTTTCAACCGGATGGAAGAAGCTCGGCGGCAAATGGTACTTCTTTGATCTTTACGACGGCGAAATGGTAACCATCGGCTATGATACAAGCCCTGTAGGAAAATCCGAGGAATCTTTTCATGCTTTTGATAAAAACGGTGTATGGATACAGGGTAACGGCTGGAAGAAGGACGGAGACGGTGAGTATGTATACCTGAAGAACAGCCGCTGTGTTCTCGGATGGATAAAGGATAAAGGCAAATGGTACTATCTCGACCCATACAACGGAGCGGCAATGCTTCATACATATTACGTCAACGATGACCCGGAACATGAAGAGCCTTATTATATCAATTCATATGTCGAAGGATATTATTTTGATACCAAAGGTGTCTGCAAAGGCGGCGGTTATAAATGGCATACAAATGATAAAGGCCGCTGGTACGGCAAGGGAAAATTCTATGAAAAAGGCAGCACCGCATATATTGACGAATATGAATGCGTATTTGACAGCGAGGGCTATCTCTTTTCAACCTACAACTTTGCGACCGGTGAATACTGGGTGAAAGAAAATGTAGATTTCGATGTGGAACCGGAATCAGATCCCGAAGAAGAACCTGTCGGATAAATATCACGGAAAAAGGCCTCAGTTTTGCCGTTATGAGCAAAACTGAGGCCTTTTTCACCGGGATCACTTCCGGACCTCCGGGATTACTTCCGAAATCACTTCCCGGATCCCTCCCTGATCACTTCAAGCACAACCGGCTTTTCCTCAGGTTTTTCATCAGAGATGATATAAGCCTCTCTCAGCAGACTTTCCGCCTCCGGAAGCGTCTCCTCTTTATTGGTATAAAGAACCGCAATGGGGCTTTCCAAAGAAACACGATCTCCGAGCTTTGCCAGGATACATATGCCTGCCGCCGGATCTATGACATCATCCTTTTTACTTCTTCCCGCACCGAGTCTCGATGCAGCAAGCCCGACCTGTGCGGTATTGCAGGATGTAAGATATCCCTCAGCCACGGGATATACATCTTTCTTATATTTTGCCGGAATCACCGGATCATCGAGGAAATTCGCATCCCCGCCCACTGCCCGGACAAAATCGCGGAATTTTCCCAATGCGGAGCCATCCTTAAGTACGGCCTCTATCCTTGAACGTGCCTCATCCTCATTATCACAGCGCCTGTCGGAAAGCTGCAGCATTTCAACCGCAAGTGCCATACATAACGTCCGGAACCGTTCCTCTCCGCCTCCCTTCAGTACCTCTACCGCCTCCTCAACCTCCATGGAATTTCCTACCATTCTTCCCAAAGGCTGATCCATATCCGATATCACCGCAGCGGTCTTTCTTCCTGCCAGCCGTCCTATGCGTATCATCTGCTCCGCCAGCTCTTTTGCACTGTCGAGAGTACCCATAAAAGCTCCGCTGCCACATTTCACATCCAATACTATCCTGTCAGCACCCGATGCTATCTTCTTGCTCATGATACTGGAAGCGATCAGTGGAATACTGTCCACGGTTCCCGTCACATCTCTGAGCGCGTACAGTTTTTTATCCGCCGGAGCCAGTTCCTTCGTCTGTGCGGCGTCCACAAATCCCACTTCCCCCAGCACCCGCAGGAATTCTTCCTCACTCAGCTCCGACCGGACACCGGGTATGCTCTCCAGCTTGTCCACAGTGCCTCCGGTAAAGCCCAGCCCCCTGCCGCTCATCTTGGCCACCGGAACCCCGAGAGCAGCCAGGACCGGTGTCAAAACCAGCGTCGTCTTATCGCCGACACCGCCTGTTGAATGCTTATCCACCTTTATCCCGGGAATCGATGACAGATCCAGTCTGTCCCCGCTGTCTGCCATGGCAAGAGTAAGATAAGTTGTCTCCTCATCCGTCATTCCCTGAAACCATATGGCCATAAGCATCGCGGACATCTGATAATCCGGGATCGCACCTGCGGTATAATCCCTTACCATCACATCTATCTCTTCTTTTCCGAGCGCTTCTCCCCGCTTCTTTTTCTCAATAAGATCGTTTATGCGTATTTCCATGCTATCCCCCCTTCTTATACTGCAATGACCGTCAGATCTCTTCCCCTTTGTTCAGCTCATCCGTTCCGGCGAGAACAAACCTTCCGTCCCGCAGCAGATCGGTCTCACTTCCGTCCGGGTATACTGCAGCTATCCTCCCTATCTCCTCATAAGGTATCGTTATATCCGTATGGCAGTTGAAATATGCCTTCCCGGGATCTGTATCCCTGAGAAGCGAAAAGCTGTTTTCCCTGGAAATGATCTCCTTGCCGTCCGGATTATATACAGCCGTATCCTCCGCATGGCTGTAGCAGGTATCTCCCACAGCGAAATGAGGCCCTGTTTTCTCCACTATCAGTATGGGCAGCCTGCCCAGGATATCATATTTTCGCGCCATCCTGTAAGCCGGCACATTAGTACCGATGGCAAATTCACCTATGGGAAGGGTCGGATGATGATAGAGTATATTTTCCTCTATATATCTTCTGCCCTCTTCCTCATCTTCGTAATTTGCACAGCTGTAACCGGTGACAACACCGTCCCTGAAGTGTATCTCCAGATCCAGGAAGAGACAGCCCTTCAGATATACCCTGCTCACATGCAGCGTTCCTTCCGTACCCTCAAGTACAGGCGAAGTAAAGACCTCACCCAGCGGGATATTCACATCCGCGACACAGTTTTCAAACTGGGTTTCCTTTTCGGGATGCTCCAGCTTACGCATTTTTACCTTCATCCTTGTCCGGTTGCCGTCCTTACCTTCAACGAGTATGTGATCTGCAGGATCCATGGCGTCTATCAGTTTCTGCTGAAGAGGCAGGTACTCTTCGTTTGAAAGTGTATTTATGCTTATCGTATCACGGAAGATCGCCTCAAAATCCTCTCCGATATCCGGGAGCGGCCAGGCGATTATGGAGAAACTGTAATTCTCCCCGGGAAGATACTCTTCCTGCTGCTGTCCCGCCCTGGAAGCGAGTCTGGTGGAAAGCTCCCTCTGTTCCTCATCCAGATGCAGGGCCGCATCCTTCGCTTTCGGCAGGAAGGTCTGCTCTCCGAAAGTCTCTATCACGGCAGGTCCTGCATAACCGGGAAGGGCTTCGGATACGGCTTCCAGAGCCGCGCGTAACGCTGCCAGTTTTCTTTCGATAAAACCGTTGTCCAGGAAAAGAGCCTCATCCATCCTGTGGTCATACTCAAACTGCCTTGACGGCGGTGTGGTTTCATATCCGCGCTTTATTATACCCCGCCGGTTGACCCGGCTTCCCGCGCACCGGCTGACAATGGGTTCAAGTCCCATCTCCCTGAACTGCCCGATCACCTCACGCACCATGGGCTCCTGGCCTATGTGATATCTTATCTCCACGGCATTTTTTCCCTCAAAGGGCACTCTCATGGTCTCAAAGCCCCTGCGGAAGCCCTTTGTAAATATGGCAGCCATGGAAGATAATTCCTCAGCACCGAGTCCCTTCATGAATCCGGCCAGTTTAATCTCCGTTTCGGAAATGTACTCTCCGTACTTATACAGATAATCCTCATTTCGGAAGTCCTCATTTTCCAGGATCTGTAAAGCTGTATTATCTGACGGAACAAAGCTTTCTTCTATATGTTCCCTGACAAGTATATCCGCATAATCCCGGACAAAATATCTCACAATGCTCTCCAGTTCCCCGATCAGAGGCGCTTCATCCATGCAAAGACTGCCGTAGACCTCGAGATAAAGCTCAAGCAGAGTAACAATGTTGAAAAGCTTTCCGTCAAAAATATACCCCGGCATACTCATGATCTCGGCATAGATGAAGGAAAGCACAGGTCCGAAGGTCCCCAGCTCCTGCGCCTTTTCCGGATCAAGGAAGCTATTCTCATATTCATCTCCGGCAAGAGGCCTGTAAAGTCCGCTGTTGATCTCCTTCCATTCATTCAGAGATATATCATCCCAGTCGGCTATATTGGTTTTTTCATTCAGAAATGTACCGTCCCCCAGCTTATCAATAACAAAAAAGCAGAAATCAAGATAATCCGCCGTCTCATTTACATAGTTTTTCAGCGGTTCCCTGATCTCTGCCGGTATTGCGGTAGATAAAGCATCTTCGTTCTTTATCTCTCTTATCCTGTCTCTCGAGAGCTGAAAACGCTCCCAAAGTTCTTCTCTTTCTTCCCGTGTAATCATATCAACATCCCCTTACGTCGTTATAGGATCCCCCGGTTCCGCCCTGACATCCGCATGTCATTCCATTGCGGAGAACCTCTTCTGATCGTCATCTCACTGCCTTCCCATAAAGTACAAAACAACCAGCAGCGCTATCGCTATCAGCGAAAGAATAACGGAAAACCTCTTTGCATTATTATCACCCTCCACCGATCGATATGCTATACCGCCGAAACAGAGCCCG
>ONWK01000313.1 GCA_900321505.1 uncultured Eubacteriales bacterium | reverse complement strand
TTTCTTTTGGGTCATAGCCAAGCGGTAAGGCACAGGACTTTGACTCCTGCACTCGTTGGTTCGAATCCAACTGGCCCAGTCGATTCGGCTGTTGCTATTTAATATGGGCTACTAGCTCAGGTGGTAGAGCACTTGACTTTTAATCAAGTTGTCGGGGGTTCGAGTCCCCCGTGGCTCACTCTTTGGCGACAAGGTCGAATCCAGGCGAATAAGGCCGGATCCGGGAACGGGTCCGGCTTTTTCTATAGGTATCATTCAGCGGTCGTGGCGGAACTGGCAGACGCGCAGGATTTAGGTTCCTGTGGGCTTCCCGTGTGGGTTCGAGTCCCACCGGCCGCAAAAAAATCAGAGCGACTTCAAGGTATTTCTTGACTTTTATATGATTAGGTTATATAATGCGCCTTGTTGATTTTGTTCTTTGATTGAAGGGAGAGAAAAATGAAGAGAGCAGCAAAGTTTATGGCAGCGGTACTGATGCTTGTGACTATGGCATTCAGTCTTGTAGCATGCGGCGGTTCTGATGCGGCAGGAACTTACATTATTACAGAGATGGCCGGCGTAAGTGTTGATTCCTTGATCCAGCAGTATAAGGAAGCAGGCCTTGGTGAGGTTAAGGCAGAGGATCTGAGCAAGCTGATTCTTAGCAGCGACGGTACATTTACCATTACTGCACAGGGCGAGTCCGATTCCAAGGGTACCTACACAGCGAGCGGAAGTACAGTTAAGCTTACCGTAGACGGTGATACGGCTGAAGGTACTTTATCAGATGGTGTTCTTTCCATCAATATGGGCGGAATAGCCATGAAGTATAAGAAGCAGTAATAGCTGAACGGAGATCATAAACCAGTTTTTGTAACCGCGTCCCGGTAGGCGGGATGCGGTTTCTTTAGTTAACAGTATCGATAACGGAGTTTATTTCGGAGGTTGGGTATGAGTGATATGAATATTGTATGCCTTGATCTTGAGGGTGTTCTTGTACCTGAGATATGGATCGCATTCTCGGAAGCAACAGGTATTCCCGAGTTGAAACGCACCACCCGGGACGAGCCGGACTATGACAAGCTCATGAATTTCCGACTGGAAATATTAAAACAGCATGGGCTGGGTCTGAAGGAGATTCAGGATACTATCGCCGGGATAGATCCCCTTCCGGGAGCCAGAGAATTTCTGGATCAGCTTCGTGAGATAACTCAGGTTATCATTCTGAGTGATACCTTTACGCAGTTTGCCACACCGCTGATGAAGAAGCTCGGATGGCCGACTATTTTCTGCAATACTCTTGAAGTGGCAGAGGATGGGACCATTACAGGTTACCGGATGCGATGTGAAAAATCAAAGTATACTACCGTACGGGCGCTTCAGTCTGTAGGTTTCAGCACTATTGCCAGCGGAGACAGCCATAATGATCTTGGCATGATCGAAGCGAGCAAGGCGGGCTTTCTCTTTAAGAGTACGGATGCCATTAAGAAGGAACATCCGGAGCTGCCTGCGTTTGAGACCTATGATGAACTGCTTGGTGCGATCAAGGCAGTACTATAGGCGTAAACCGCTGAATATGTATTACAGAGCCGTGTGAAAACGCGGCTCTTTTTTTTAGGAAGAGTAAGGGAGGTTGAGAAAAAGAGTTGAGCGATGCAGTGATCGAACTGAAGGGACTTACAAAAAATTATGAAGATCAGCAGGTGCTGAAGGGTATCGATCTTACGATCCGGAGAAATGAATTTCTTACCCTTTTGGGCCCCTCGGGCTGTGGAAAGACCACGACTCTGAGGATCATTGCCGGATTTGAGGAACCCTCCGGAGGACAGGTGCTTTTTGACGGTGTCGATATATCAAAGGTACCATCCTTTAAAAGAGAGATTAATACCGTATTCCAGAAATACGCACTATTTCCTTTCCTGAACGTTTTCGATAATGTTGCGTTCGGACTTAAGATCAAGAAGATGGACAAAGCCATTATCGAGAGCAAGGTTACAAAGATGCTTGAACTGGTCGGACTTGCCGGTTTTGCAAAGCGGGATGTGACCCAGCTTTCCGGTGGCCAGCAGCAGCGTGTTGCCATAGCGCGCGCACTTGTAAATGAGCCTCAGGTGCTGCTCCTTGACGAGCCTCTTGGCGCTCTTGACGCCAAGCTGCGTAAGGAAATGCAGATCGAGCTTAAGAAGATCCAGAAGGAAGTGGGTATCA
This sequence comes from uncultured Eubacteriales bacterium, assembly GCA_900321505.1. Lineage (GTDB taxonomy): Bacteria > Bacillota > Clostridia > Lachnospirales > Lachnospiraceae > Eubacterium_Q. Next base: position 7,672 of record ONWK01000313.1, on the reverse strand, counting down.
CCTTCATTTTCGTTACACATGATCAGGAGGAAGCCCTGTCAATGTCCGATACCGTGGTAGTCATGAATGAGGGCATAATCCAGCAGGTGGGAAGTCCTGAGGATATCTATAATGAGCCGGAGAACCGTTTCGTTGCCAGCTTCATTGGTGAATCCAATATCATAAATGCGGTCATGAAAAAGGATCTTCTGGTCAGCTTTGACGGATATGATTTCGAATGCGTGGATAAGGGCTTCAAGGATAATGAAGAGGTTGAGGTTGTTATCCGTCCGGAGGATATCGATATCGTCAAGAAGAAAAATGCAAAGCTCACAGGTGTGGTAAAATCCATAGTTTTCAGGGGCGTACACCATGAGATCGTTGTGGAGACCGAGAACAGGGATTATCTGATCCACACTACGGATTACTATAAGCCGGGAATGGAGGTCGGACTTTCCTTCGGACCGGATGACATCCATGTTATGTACAGAATGGACTGGGAACAGGAGGGAAGACATTGAAACATTACGTCAAGCTGATCCGTCCGTACATGATCTGGTCACTGCTGATCCTGATCATTCCGCTGCTGCTGATAGTGCTTTATTCCTTTACTTCAGGCGGAAATGAACTGGTCAACATTAAATTTACGGTGGATAATTTCAAGAGGATAGGAGAGCCCATCTATCTTGAGGTTCTCAGAAAATCCCTGGTGCTGGGTCTGATAACTGTGGCGATCTGCCTTGTTCTGGGATACATAATGGCCTATGCCATAACCCGGTTCCGCGACAGCGTGCAGGATCTTCTTATACTGCTGGTAACGATCCCGATGTGGATAAATACACTGCTCAGAACCTATGCGTGGATAAGCATTCTTTCCGATAACGGAATGATCAACAGGTTACTCGGCCTTTTCGGGCTGGATCCGGTTACATTTATGTATACGGATTTTGCCGTAATGGTGGGCCTTATCAGTGATATGCTTCCATTTATGGTAATACCTATCCATTCATCCATAAGAAAGATCGATCCTTCGCTTATCGAGGCAGCGCATGATCTTGGGGCAAACGGCAGCAAGACCTTCTGGAAGGTTACATTTAAAATGTCGATCCCCGGAGTGATCAACGGTGTAATGATGACCTTCCTGCTTTCCATTTCCACGTTCGTTATTCCGAAGCTTCTGGGAGGCGGACAGTATATGCTGATCGGTAACCTTATCGAGAATCAGTTCATATCCGTGGGCAACTGGAATTTCGGAAGCGCTATCTCCATCATACTCACGATAATAATCTTTGCGGGCATCCTTCTGATGAAGAAATTTGATAAAGAGAAGGAGGATGACTGATGGAAAAGAAGAAAAAACGCGGAAAAGCCGCGTATATCGCTTACATAGTTGTACTCTTTTTATTCTTTTATCTGCCTATCGTTGTTACGATGGTATATTCGTTTAACTCGTCCAAGAGTCTTACGAGTATGTCGGGCTTCTCCTTCCGCTGGTACGGACGGCTGATCTCTGACGGCAATATAATGAAGGCAGTATTTGTGTCGGTGACCATAGCTATCTTTGCCACACTGATATCTACGGTGCTCGGAACCCTGACTGCCATCGGACTCTGCCGGTCAAGGAAGATAATCAGGGATATAGTATTAAATGTAAATAATATCCCTATCATGAGCCCGGATATCGTAACGGCTATCGGTCTCATGCTGCTTTTCTCATCCATAGCCATGCCCCGCGGTTATTTCACCATGCTGCTGGCACATGTGGCCTTCTGTACGCCCTTTGTTATCACAAGCGTATATCCGAAGGCAAGATCCCTGGACCCGAGTATAGCAGACGCTGCCATGGATCTGGGAGCGACACCCTTTGAAGCGCTGATAAAGGTTATAATCCCGATGCTGAAGGACGGCATCTATGCAGGTGTGCTTCTTGCGTTCACCATGTCCTTCGATGATTTTGTAATTTCATATTTCGTTACCGGAAACGGCGTGCAGAACATTTCCATCGTTGTATACAACATGACAAAGCGTATCAATCCTACGATAAATGCTCTGTCCACCATCGTTATCATAGCAATAGCGATTCTGCTGGTGATATCAAAGCTTGTACCGAAGCTGATGAAGAATACCATGAAGAAGATCCTTATCGTTGGCCTGTTCGTGCTTATCGGAATAACCATCTTTGCAGGCACCCGCGGCGGAGGAAGGACGCTGAGAATATACAATGCCGGTGAGTACATCGATCCTGATCTTGTTGAAGCCTTTGAAGCGGAACATGACTGTAAGGTGGTATATGAGACCTTTGATTCGAATGAGAGCATGTATACCAAGATCAAGAGCGGTGCAGAGTATGACCTGCTGATCCCCTCGGATTATATGATCGAGCGGCTGATCAAAGAGGATATGCTCCAGCCTCTGGAATGGGATATGATAGAGAATACGGAGGGCCTGAATCCGAAGATCATGGATCTTCCCTATGATCCCGGAAACAAATATTCTGTGCCGTATTTCTGCGGTTCCGTGGGAATCCTTTATGATACCACAAAGGTTGATGAAGAGGATCTTGATGAAGGCTGGGAAATCCTCAGAGATACTAAATATAAGGGCCAGATTTATATGTATGATTCTGAGAGAGATTCATTTATGATAGCCCTGAAGGCTCTGGGTTTTTCAATGAATACCGCCGACAAAGAGGAGATCAAAAAGGCATATGACTGGCTGATCGAACAGCGTGAGACCATGGACTGCGTATATGTCGGAGACGAGGTCATGGATAATATGATCTCAGGCATCAAGGCTATGGCCGTTGTGTATTCGGGAGATGGGGCGTATGTTATGGCCGATAATGAAGACATGGACTATTTTGAACCCGAAGAGGGTACAAATGTATGGTGTGACGCCATGGTCCTGACAAAGGACTGTGAGGACACTGAACTTGCCTATGAGTTCATGAGCTTTATGCTGGAATATGATAATGCAAGCGCCAATTCTGTTTTTGTGGGTTATACATCTCCGCTTGTTGCCGTGGCAGATGATCTCGCGGCAACCGAATTTGAAGGCATTGATGCTTATGTGCCGGGCCTGGACGGCCCCAATAACGAGGTCTTCAGATATCAGGAAAAGGATATCAAGGAATACTATGCTGATCTCTGGACAAAGGTTAAGGCTTATTAAACCGGGCGCCGAATAATTTAAAATTCTGTTTTAATTCCACAACTGTTTGTGGTACAATGTGTCGTGGGTTACTATGCGATGTGGTGACCCACGGCACTTTATCTTTTTATTACAGCGGGCAATGAGCCGGGAGGACATGTGTGCATGTTCATACGACCATTTCAGCTGCCCGGGGATTTTGGTGAAGGGAAAAGATAAAGTGAAATACGGGAGATGGGGATAAGGTTATGGCTGAACAGAAAAATGAAAACGAAACCTTCTACGATGAGGTGGAGGAAATAATTGAAGAAAGCGCTAAGGAAGAGGAGGAAGTGGATGAGAACGGGCAGAAGCCAAAGAAGCGCCGTGCCGCAAGGAAGGTGATCGTTGAGACGGCCCGAAACTGGAATAAGCAGGATATAAACCGCGGTATCATTTTTGCGCTTGCGCTGATCGTGGTTGTGATCGTATCCATGCTGCTCACCAAAATCTCCGTGCTGGGGAATTTCCTTGCAAAGGTTTTTTCGGCGCTTACGCCGGTTTTCCTCGGACTGGGATTTGCATATGTGATCAATCCTCTGCACAATCTGCTGACAAGGCTTCTTTTTAAGCCGTTTTCCAAAAAATGCAAAAAACCTGAAAAAGCGCAAAGTATCGCAAATGCGGTAGGACTGACACTTACGATACTGATACTTCTTACAGTGATCATCGGTATTCTTGCTATCCTAATACCGCAGCTGAAGGACAGCCTTGTTAAATTTTATAATAATCTGCCGACATATTTTAATAATATCAGGGAATATCTGAAAGATCTTTTCTCCGGCAGCCCTTCCGCACAGAAAACCATAGACAGCTATCTGTCAAACTTCGAAAGTACAATGTCCAATTTCTTTAAGGACACACTGCTTCCGAATATGGATACCATAGTGGCAAAGATATCTTCGGGTATCATGGACGGCGTGTCAGTTATTGCGGATATACTTGTCGGACTTGTAGTCGCAATATATGTTCTGGCGCAGAAAAAGAAGCTTGCTTCACAGTCCAAGAAGCTGCTTTTCAGTGTGATCAACAAGAAGCACGGTACTCAGGTGCTTGAGGCCACGCATTATGTAAATTCCGTCTTTGAAGGCTTTGTTAACGGAAAGATCCTGGATTCACTGATGATAGGTATCTTCTGTATGCTGTTCTGCAGTATAGTAAATGTGCCCTACGGACTGCTGGTCAGCGTGATAATCGCGGTGACAAACCTTATTCCGTTCTTCGGACCCTTCATCGGAGCAATACCTTCAGCGCTCATCATACTTGTGGAAAGTCCGAAGCTTGCGCTGGTATTCATCATATTCATCTTTGTGCTTCAGCAGCTTGATGCGAATTTCGTACAGCCCATCGTACTTGGAGATGCCACGGGTCTTTCGGGAACCTGGGTACTCTTCGCGATCATTGTCGGAAGCGGTATGTTCGGCGTTGTGGGAATGCTTCTTGCGGTTCCGGTCTTTGCAATCATCTACACGCTGTTTGTTGTACATATGCAGCGACGGCTGAAGAACAGGGAGATGGCGCCTACTACGGAATACTATGACGATCTGATAGGCTTCGATGATGAGGGGAATCCCATACGCGGTGAGAGAGAGAAGAAGAAGACAGCCATGAACCGTCTCGCCGAGAAACGCGAAAAATGGCGTGAGTGGGATGAACAGAGAAAGAAAAAGCGTCAGGAAAAGCTTGAAAACCAGAATAATGCATCATCCGATAATAAGAAAAACGGAGGAAATAAATAATGCCGGAGAAGAGAACAGCGTACACAAATAAGGAAATGCTTGAGTGGACTGCACATTTTTCGGATATCATGGAGACCAGTCCCGAGAAGATAAAGCTGGTTAACATCTGCGGAAAAGAGAAGAATGTGGTACCTACCATAGAAACCCATAAAAGGGTAATGATCTTTGCGGATTCAACCCATGAGAATCTTTTTTATGAGCTCTGGGAGAAGGGACTGGGCGAATATAATGTCTGGTTTGCGGAAGGGCTCATACCCAATGATAACGTAAAGCAGGGCAGGATAATGGATTTTGCGGCACGTAAGCTGACCGTACCTTCTGTCATCTTTATAGTAAATGAGAATACCCGCGAGAGCTACCGAATCGGTATGAAGAATGAGTTCTTCAGCAAGGGTACCGTAAAATACGTGGGAAATGAGATCCGCGCCGTTATCATGAGTATGCTGGGCGTAGATTCTCACGATACCATAGCGATCGTAAGCGGTGAGACCATAGTCATCGAATCCGCCATAATCGCAAGTGAGGGACATATCATCGCGGTAGAACCGAACGAGCAGGACCTTCGTACCATGGAAGAAAATCTCAACAAGTTCGGTATCCACAATGTGACCATCATTCCCGATCTTTCGGACGAATCCCTGGAGAAGATCCCGGTTCCGAGATTATCATTTATCGTTGCTACAAAATATCTGGAGAAGGATATCCAGAGACTTATCACCAAGAATCCGAAGATGCAGTTTGTCATCTATACGCTTGAGCTTGATGTCCTGTCAGGCATTAAGTCGATATTTGAAAAATATCATATCAGGAATATGGAGGTGACCCAGATCACCATCAGCAAGACAGATAAGAACAGCGTCTTCGTTACACAGCCCTCGCCCTGGCTCATAACCGGTGAGATACTGTAGTAAACACATATATATGGAGGAGAAACCCGTGGCAAAGTACAATCACAAGCTTATAGAAGCTAAATGGACAAAGAAATGGGAAGAAAACCCGGTAAATGTAAATGACGGAAAGAAGGAAAAGTATTACTGTCTGGATATGTTTCCCTATCCTTCAGGCAACGGACTTCATGTAGGTCACTGGAGGGGATATGTTATTTCCGACGTATGGAGCCGGTATCAGCTTATGCATGATAAATACGTGATCCATCCCATGGGCTGGGATGCTTTCGGACTTCCGGCTGAGAATTATGCCATCAAGAACGGAGTTCATCCTGCGATCTCCACTGCATCAAACGTTGCAAATATCAAGCGCCAGATCAAGCAGATCGCAGCGATCTATGACTGGGATATGGAAGTAAATACAACGGATCCTGCCTTTTATAAATGGACCCAGTGGATCTTCGTCCAGATGTTTAAAAAGGGTCTTGCCTATGAGAAGGAGATGCCCATCAACTGGTGTCCTTCCTGTAAGACAGGCCTTGCCAATGAAGAGGTAAAGGAAGGAAAGTGCGAGCGCTGCGGCGCTGATGTTACAAAGAAGAATCTCCGCCAGTGGATGCTGAAGATCACAGCATATGCAGAGAGACTTCTTGCCGATCTTGACAAGCTTGACTGGCCTGAGAAGGTTAAGAAGATGCAGACCGAGTGGATCGGAAAATCCAGGGGTGCAGAGGTTGAGTTTAAGATCGACGGAAGAGATGAGGCGATCACGGTTTATACCACCAGACCCGACACCCTGTACGGCGCAACATTTATGGTGCTTGCTCCCGAGCATGCGCTTGCTGCAGGACTGGCAACACCTGAGACTAAGGAAGCGGTTGATGCATATATCTATCAGACCTCACTTCGTTCATCCGTGGACCGTATGGCCGATAAGGATAAGACCGGCGTATTCACCGGCAGTTATGCCATCAATCCGCTGAACGGAGCGAAGGTTCCGATCTGGCTGTCCGATTATGTGCTGGCGGATTACGGTACCGGCGCCATCATGTGCGTACCTGCTCATGATGATCGTGACTTTGAATTTGCAAAGAAGTTCGGGCTTCCCATCGTTCAGGTTATCGCCAAAGACGGTGTGGAGATCCCGGATATGCAGGAGGCATATACAGAGGCCTCCGGTATTATGATCAATTCCGGCGACTGGAACGGTATGGAGTCCGCAGTGCTTAAGCAGGAGGCTCCGCAGTATATTGAGGACAAGGGCTACGGAAAGGCCACTACCAATTATAAGCTGCGTGACTGGGTATTCTCCCGCCAGCGTTACTGGGGCGAGCCTATCCCCATCGTTCACTGCCCGGACTGCGGTGCGGTTCCGGTACCCGAGGATCAGCTTCCGCTGCTGCTCCCGGATGTAGAAAAGTATGAACCCACCGGAACAGGTGAATCACCTCTGGCGGCTATCGAAAGCTGGGTTAATACAACCTGTCCCTGCTGCGGAAAGCCTGCAAAGAGAGAGACCAATACCATGCCTCAGTGGGCAGGCTCATCCTGGTATTTCCTCAGGTACGTGGACAGTAAAAATGATAAGGAGCTTGTAAGCAGGGAGAAGGCTGACAAATATCTGCCTGTGGATATGTACATCGGCGGTGTTGAGCATGCGGTGCTTCATCTGCTTTATTCAAGATTCTATACCAAGTTCCTGTATGACATAGGTGCTGTAAGCTTTGAGGAACCCTTTAAGAAACTGTTTAACCAGGGGATGATCTGCGGCAGAGACCGTGTGACCGGCGCTCCCACAAAGATGAGCAAGTCCCTCGGAAATATAGTTTCGCCCGACGACATCGTGGAAGAATACGGCTGCGATACCCTTCGTCTGTA
>ONWK01000072.1 GCA_900321505.1 uncultured Eubacteriales bacterium | reverse complement strand
TATAGGTTCCGAAATGCCATCAGGCATTTCGGAACCTATAGGTTTCCAAACACCTGATGGTGTTTCGGAATCTATTCCTCCAGCAGCTTTATGATCTCTTCTGCATTCTGAAAGATCCTGTCTGCCTTTTCCTTAACAGCTTCATTCGGCTTTATCAGATCCACCACCATTACGGTGAACAGTCCTGCCGCGGAACAGGACAGGATACCGTTTATGGAATCCTCAACGCCCATAGTGTTCTCCGGAGCAGTGCCCAGTCTTCTGCAGGCCTCCAGATATATATCCGGTGCGGGCTTGCCATGCTCCACCATATTTCCGTAGACTATATCATCGAAATAATCATACAGCCCGTGCTTTTTCAGCTGGAATTCCGCCCTTTCCGAAGCTGTGGATGTAGCCATGCCGATCTTTATACCCTTCCCGGAAAGATACTCCAGGAGCTCTATGATCCCCGGCTTCACATCAAATCCCGGATCCCGTCCATAGGAATCCACACCTTCGGTCACGCCCTGTCGAAATACATAATAATCTATACCGGAATGGAAGACTTCATCGAAATGATGTCTGTTTACTTCTTTCGTACCACCCGCGATCCTGTCACAGAATATCTCCACCAGTTCATCGGGAAGGCCGTACTTTGCTGCCTCTCTGTGTTCCATAATGCGGTAGATACGTTCCGAGTCAAATATGACGCCGTCCATATCAAAAACTACCGCCTCTATCTTCCTTTCCATCTTCCGCTTCCTTCCGGTCTGATTTACAGTGATTCGCTGGTATGGACAACGGTTTCGGAAAGCAGCACGATAATCCTCTTCTTCTCTCCGATCTCCAGATCCTCCGGTTTTACTGTAGGATCACTGAGTACCGTCGTAAGCGGAATGTCACCTTCTCCGCCCTCAGGCGTCTGCAGAACTGATGTAAGCTCTTCCCCGCTGACCGGTGTGCCCTGGCCATCACCCGATGAAAGAAGTGCGGTTTCATCCTCCAGGCCTGAAGCTGCCGCCGCAGCAAAGCCCTGCATGGCAGAAGAGTTACTCAGCACATCCGTCTTAAGCTCCAGATCTTCATTGTAGGTATTTGTCCTGCGTGCATCTTCACTCCTGAAGCTTCCCAGCACATCCGTTGCATCTTCTTTACCGAGGACATCCGTAGCTTCTCCCTGTCCTCCGATACCATACTGATCGGATTCATCATCCTCGGTTCCCAGCACCTCGGTTCTCTCATTCTCAAGGCCGAGCTTCTTATTCTTACCACGGCGGCCCGAAAGCTTACGGTTTCCTGCACTTGCCGCTTCTGCAGCAGCCTTCTTTGCCCTTTCCTCAACAGCATCCTCTGCTGCCGCCTGTTCGTTCTGCTCTTCCTCTTCACCGTCCTTAGGTTTGCCGCTCTCAAGATCGGCCTCCCTGGCTCTGATGCGTTCCTTGTTCCTTCTGCTTGTAAGGCCTCTGGTACGTGATTCATACCCTGTAGCCCTTATCGCCTCGATAGCCTTTCTCTGCGTACTTCCTGTCGCTATACCCACTGCCTTCGGGATATGCAGCACAAAGAATAGTACAACTGCAAGTATCAGGAAGACGATCGCAATGATCAGGCCTGTATAAAACAGAATACGATATACATCCATCGTGTCATCCCTCCTCTTTTCCTGCAGTACCATTCTGAAGTGTCTGGATCTTCTCCACGTCATTCATGCGCTTCATCCAGTTCACATCACTGTCTATGCCCGGTATCTTTGAGCCTGCGTTATATACATCCAGGATCTCACGACGCTGTTCTTTTGTAATATTATTGATATTCTTCTCGCCCGATTCGGCATCTGTCGAGTACAGATCCACAAGGAAATTCAGATGCTCGGAATATATCCTTACAAGATTCTCCTGTGTTTCCGAGCCCTTGTTCTCCAGGAAACTCTCAGCCTCTTTGAATGTTGCTACCGCATTATCGATCTCTCCGACAGCGCCGTAGATCTTTGCTATGCGGATCATTTTCTCCTCATAGCCCTTACGGTAAGCCTGAGGCTTGGCATCTCCCTCTGCAGTGGAAGCGGACGTAAGCTTTGCGCTTGCAAAATTCGCCACATCCCTGCTGGAATTGATAGCCAGATAATAGTAGTTTTTGAAATCACCCTTTGCCGCCAGCTGGTAATAGATCTCGGACAGTGCATTGCTGAAGGAATAGTAATACTGCTGTGCATTTTCACCGGTAAACTCCTCCAGATCCGTAACTGCCTGTGTCATCGCGGAAATGATGGGCTGAACGCGGTTCTCTACACGCTCCTCATCCTGGGAGGCCACATATGAAGCGATGTATCTGGTATAAAGGTTGCCAATGATCTGATAGTTTACATACTTCTGCTCATTGGTATTGTCAAAACGGCTCTGATTATATGTTGCAAAGCTGTTCAGCTTGCTTATAAGGCCCGCGATATCCGGATTATTTCCGGAAAGCACAAATGATATGCTCTCATAGTAGCTTGCCAGTTCACCGTAATCAGGATCACTCGGATCTACCATGCGGAAATACTTGTCGGCTGCCGCATAATCGGAAAGCTCTGAGAAGTATGCAAGTCCCAGCCTGTAAAGAACCTCCGAGTTTGAGCTTACCTCCGAATTACTGTTATTTATACGGTTCGCAATGGTTGAAAGTCCGTCAACCAGAAGCAGCTTATCCTCACCCTCTGCCTTATCATCCTGAGATGCCCGGATATAAAGGTCTATATAGCTTACAAAAGCATCCGCATCCGCATCATTGATATCAAAGGCGCTCTTGTACTCGTCCGCCGCTGCCTTGTAATGACCGTTGACCATCTGATCCCGTCCGGCCTCGATATGCGTGGAATAGTTCTCCTTCTTTGCTCTCTGCAGCCCTGTATTTCCGATGATCGCAAGGATCATGCCCAGGATGGACACGGCAACAGCCGCACCGAAAAGATATATCTTCTTCTTACTTGCCTTTTTATAGGAATCATCCAGCTCCGTATAATGATCCAGCGCGTAAAGCAGCTCTGAGCAGGACTGATAGCGGTCCTCCGGATTGGGCTGTGTACATTTCTGGATGATCTGCTCAAGACCTGCGGAAAGCGCCGGATTCCACTGACGGATCGGCTTGATCTCATACGGCGGTTCACAGGGATTCATACCTGTTACCATGTGATACATGGTAGCTCCCAGGTTATAAATATCCGTCCTTGCATCCGTTTTATAGATACCGCGTCCCTGCGCATCACCGAACTGCTCGGGAGCCGCATAACCACGGGTTCCAAGCGCGGTGGTATCCGCATTGCTCTCTACCGTGTATTCCTTCGCGGTACCGAAGTCGATCAGCTTTACATCGCCCTCCGGACGGAGCATAACATTTGCCGGCTTCATATCACGGTAAATGATCGGAGGATCCATGGAATGAAGGTAATCCAGAGCAGACGCAAGCTCCTTTCCCCACTCGATAACATCCTCCTGGGGCTGTGCTCCTTCTTCCTTCAGCACATCGGCCAGATTCGTACCTTCGATGAAGTCCATTACAACATAAATAGTACCGTGGCTGTTGATGATGTCCACGATACGCGGAAGAACGGGATGATCAACATCACGAAGTATGTTAGCCTCCCGCTCAAGTCCCTTCAGAAGAGTCTGGATGCTTTTGGAACCGTCATTCTTGATCTCTTTGATGGCCCACTGCTTATTCAGACGGTTATCCATGGCCAGATACACTATGGACATACCGCCGCGTCCGATCTCCTTCAGTATTTCATATTTTCCGTCTAATACGGTACCCTCTTTTGTCATCCGTGATAACCTCTTTCGGAACAGTTTTTCTTCAGCATACGGAGCCGGGGTGCTGAATAGTTACTTTCTATACAGCATCTTCGCTGGTCTTAATAACGCCGACCGTTATATTATCCTGCTCTCTGCGGCTCTTGACTATCTCGGTAAGATATACACAGCCGTATTTCATATCCTCATCGGATCTGCAGGCGTCGGGCCCAAGCTTATCCATAACCTCGTCATCAGATATCTGATGACGGAAACCATCTGAACAGAACAGATAGACTGCATTATTCTTTATATGTCCCTTTACAAAATCAGGCTCAACCACAGGAGACGCACCGACGCACTGAAGAAGCACGCTTCTTCTCGGGTCATACATGGCCTGTTCCGGAGTCATCCTGCCCCGGGCAACCTCTCTTGCCACAAATGTCTGGTCATTGGTCAGCAGCCTTGAGCCTTCCCGGCTCATTTCATATACCCGGCTGTCTCCTACATGAACGATATAAAAGCAGTCCTGCATAAGAAGTATCGCCGAAACCGTTGTGCCCAGCATGAAATTATTAGACGAACCATAGCTCCCCAGCTTCTGGTTCTGTTCCTGAATGATATTATTCCAGTCTTTTCTGAGACTGCTGAGAGAAAAATCCTCCTCCAGCAGGCTCTTCGAAAAAGGACCGTCAAACCATTTACAGAAAGCAAGGATCACTTCCTTCGATGCAAGCTCGCCCTTTTCCAGACCGCCCATTCCGTCGCATACGATTCCGAAAGCCACCTGACCCCTGGGCGAATCTATGATCCTGATGGCAAGGGAATCCTGATTGGTATTTTTACGGGTGCCGGTATCCGTATTATAGGCAGCGGTAAACTCCATACCGTATTTCCTTTCTCAGACAAAATGTAACCCCTTTGAACGATCAGGGAAATCGTTCAAAAAACCCCTCTATATGATCAGAACTTAAACAGAAATTCCTCGTCGCCGAGACGGATCCTGGCGTTGTTGGTAAGAAGAACCTCTTCTCCGTCCTCAAGCTGTTTTCCGTTTACAAATGTATGGTTGGTCGACTTGTTATCCTTGATGTAGAAGCCGTCATCCTTACGGGTAATGATCGCATGCTGACGGGAGATCGCTCCGTTTCCGTCGATCCTGTAATCCACACCACGGTTTGCCTTACCGATCTTAAATATATTCTTTGTTATAATGGTCCGTTCCTCCGTGGTCTCGCGGATCAGATAAGGATTAACCTTGATGGTGTTCACCGCCGCTGCAGGTGCAACTGCCGTAAGTGCATCGGTATTTCCGGAAGACGTCATGGCCTCTGTTATACCCACGGTCTCATTCTTCTTTTTGCTTCTTAAGCCCTTGCCTGTACGTGCTGCTTCCTTGTCGACAAGCATCTCCGTGTTGCTGTGGTCACCGGTCTCCTCAACCACCTCAGCCTCATGAGCTGCATTCTGGATCAGGGCCGCACGGCTTACCTTCACATGATTGGTTGCATTTCTGGTTCCCCGGGTAGCCTCCTTAGCTTCCTCGGCAAGCTTCTTGGCTCTGGCCGCAAGCTCTTCTATGGTAGGCTCTCTCTCCTCTTCAGGCTCTTCCTCGGGTGCCTCAGCAGTTTCAGCTTCCGGTTCCTCTGCTGATTCCTCATCAGCCTCTTCCTCAGCTGCTTCATCCTCCACAGCTTCATCCGCCGCGTCCTCAGCCTCACTCAGTTCAACCTCTTCGTCATCTGCGGTTTCTTCAACCGCTTCATCTGCCTCTGTTTCTTCTTCAACTTCCTCTTCATCATCTCCGATCTCGGGAAGAGCCTCATCCTCTCCGCCCAAACCCATCATGAAGCTGGTGATATCCTTCTCCTCCGGAAGTGACGGTTCCTCACCTGTGCTGATGACCTCGCCGTCCTCGGTGGAAATGCCTTCCTGCTCGTCAAACTCAATACCGTCATCTTCCATCAGCGCCTCAGTCAGTCCCACCAGATTTCTCAGGTTGAAGCTGTCTCCGTTGATGAATGCCAGCAGTGTTCCTACATAGGACAGATTCTCATTGATGTTGTACTGGAAATTCGCGATAAGCTGACGGATAAAGCCCTTGAATTCCGTAGCCACGGATGCTTCGCTCTCTACCGGAAGGCAGATGAACTGCATTTCAAGAGTGTCCTTATCGATATATACAAATCCCTTGTGGAGAAGAATGTACTGCAGGTGCAGCGCCTGTTCCTTGCAGCTTATGAGCGCAAGCGCGATATTCCGAAGTATCTTCAGAACTATCTCCTTCTCCATGACACCGGAGGTATACCTCTCCAGTGACATCTTTCCGGAAACATCGTAGGTCAGATAATCATAATCATCATCCTGTTCAAAGATCACTCCGACCAGCTCCTTGATCGGCTCCTCCTCCATAAAATCCAGTGTTTCCTCATCCAGTTCACTTCCCTCTCCCATGATATAGGTGAGATACCGCTCACTACCGATGTTCTTTGCGTGAAAACTGAATCTTCTCATAACTCTTCTTCCTCCCATATTCTGACTTAAAGTCATTATAATGGATCCTTACGGGATCCGTACAGTTCATTTCACAGAGGACCTACTCTTCATCTTCCTCAGTGTCATCAACGATCCCGGCTTCTCTCTTCATGTCTTCAACCGTCTTGCCGCCGGAACTTACATGTTCCTCATATGTTTCGAAAAATGCATGTTCACCCGTTTCGTCATTTACTACATGATAGTAATAATAACCGTGTTCCGCAGGCGCAAGCACCGCTTTTATGCAGGCAAGGCCCGGATTACAGATGGGGCCTACCGGAAGTCCGGCATACAGATATGTATTGTACGGGGAATCAACCTCCAGATCGTTATAGGTGACCGTCTCCTTGTTATAGAGACCCTTGGTTATGGGATACAGTACAGTGGAGTCGATCTGCAGCAGCATATCTGACTTCAGACGGTTATTGATGACTCCCGCGATAACCGGCCGCTCATCATCGATCCTGCACTCACGCTCTATCATGGATGCCATGGTCACCACCTGAAATGAATTGAGTCCTCTTTCCTCAGCCAGTGCCTGAAGCTCTTCCGTGTAATACACCTCAAAGGTATCCAGCATCCACAGCACCAGCGATTCCGCCGTGGTATTTTCGGTAATATCATAGGTTGCAGGGAAGAGATAACCCTCAAGCCTGTATCTTACATTTATTCCCGAGGGCACATCCTCAAGGAAACGGAATTTTGCCTTGGTAACGGATTTGCAGGCATTCAGGAATTCTTCCTTTGTGCAGATCTCCTGTTCCTCACAGCGTTCCGCGATCTGATCCACAGTGAAGCCCTCAGGTATGGTCAGCTTCTGCAGTATCCCTTCTTCCTTATCCGGAACCGACATGGCCTGCATCATCTGAAGTGTATTCATTCCCGTATTCAGGACGTATGTACCATGCTTCAGCGTACCTCTGAATTCCGAATTCTGAAGACGTTCAACAAAGGCGCCCTCATACTTGATCAGGCCTTTTTTATGCAGTATACTCGCTATCTTCTGTGCTGAGCTGTCCTCCGGAATGGTAACGACCACATCCACGCCCGCTCTGGTCGCGGTATCAGTGAGCTCCGCATCATATGCAGATTTATATTCCTTAATCTCCGTCATCACGATCATCCCAAGCGCGACCGCCGCAACCAGCGCGATCATCCACTTGATGAACTTAACGGAGAACTTGCCCGCTAGCATTTCTCTGTTCCTCCCGATGCCCTTTATATCAGCTCCTGGGAGTTTTTCCATCATATTTCCGGGGGCTTAAGGATAAAAAAGGGCGCACTTGCACCAAGTCTACAATAATGCTATCATATAATAGCATTTTTCAATTAAATTTTCAAGGAAAGAAGGGTAGAATTTTGACAAATCCAATCGTAACAATCACCATGGAAGACGGCGGGATCATGAAGCTTGAGCTGTATCCTGAGATCGCGCCCCACACTGTACGTAACTTTGTAAATCTCGTATCCTCCGGCTTTTACAACGGGCTTACCTTCCACAGGATCATTCCCGGATTCATGATCCAGGGCGGAGATCCGGACGGCCGCGGTACCGGCGGACCGGGCTACAGCATTCCCGGCGAATTCAGCGGCAACGGCTTCAAAAATGATCTGCTTCACACCAGAGGCGTGATCTCCATGGCTCGTTCCATGAATCCCGACTCCGCAGGATCCCAGTTCTTCATCATGCATAAGGATTCTCCCCATCTCGACGGACAGTATGCCGCCTTCGGCAAGGTGACCGAAGGTGAGGATGTACTGGACCGCATCGCGCTGACAAAAACCGGCTGGGGCGATAAGCCCATCACTCCCCAGGTCATGAAGACCGTGACCGTGGAGACCTTCGGCGAAGAATATCCCGAACCGAAGAAGCTGCCGAGATAACCGCGGGAAAGGTTCGCGACAGAACATGGACAAACTAAAGATGACGGTCTCTAGCCGAACATAAACAGCCAATGCGGACGGTTTCTGACAGAACACGAACAGCAAAAGTGTATGGTTCCTGACCGGACATAAACAAATAAAGAGGACGGTTCCTGACTGGTGGTTCTTAGCAAACTAAGAACCGCCCGGATCAGGAACCGTCCCCTTATGTCACTCTGTACTGTCAGATCACATCCCAGAATCCATCCAGAGTAGCGAAATAATCTTCAACCGTCTCCGCTCTCCGTATTTCCTTAACACTTCCGTCCTCTCTCAGAAGCAGCTCGGCGGAATGCAGTCTTCCGTTATAATTATAACCCATGGCAAAACCATGCGCTCCCGTGTCATGGATCACCAGACGGTCACCCATTTCTATCTCCGGAAGTTCCCTGTCGATGGCGAATTTATCATTATTCTCGCACAGAGAGCCTGTCACATCATATACATGATCCTTCGGAGCATCCTCCTTACCCAGCACGGTAATATGATGATAAGCTCCGTACATGGCGGGTCTCATCAGATTTGCCGCACAGGCATCAACGCCTATATACTCCTTGTAAATATGCTTTTCATGGATCGCCGTCGTAACGAGATGTCCGTAGGGAGCCAGCATAAAGCGGCCCGACTCCGTGTAAATGCTTACATCTCCGAGGCCTGCGGGAACCAGGATCTCTTCGAATTTTTTCCGTACGCCTTCTCCGATCACTGCGATATCATTTCCAGTCTGATCAGGCTTGTATGGGATGCCGATGCCTCCTGAAAGATTAATGAAGGAAAGCGCTACGCCTGTCTTCTCCTTTATCTCAACCGCAAGAGTAAAGAGTATACCGGCCAGTGTGGGATAATACTCATTTGTAACGGTATTGCTTGCAAGAAATGCATGCATGCCAAATTCCTTTGCTCCGTGTGCCGCAAGATAGGAATAAGCCTCGATCAGCTGGTCCTTCGTCATTCCGTACTTGGAATCCCCGGGGTTATCCATGATCGCATTGGATATCTCAAAATATCCGCCGGGATTGAAACGGCAGGATATACGCTCCGGTATTCCCACAGTCTCCTCAAGCATGGGAATATGGGTGATATCGTCCAGATTTATGGTTGCTCCGAGCTTTGCCGCATAAGCGAACTCCTCCGGAGGCGTATCATTTGACGAAAACATGATCTCCTGCCCTACTATGCCGCAGCGTTCCGACATCATAAGCTCCGCCAGTGAGGAACAGTCGGTACCGCAGCCTTCCTCGTGAAGTATCTTCAGTATTGAGGGATTGGGCGTTGCCTTTACCGCAAAATATTCCTTAAAGCCGGGATTCCAGGAGAATGCCTTATACATGGCTCTTGCATTCTCTCTTATGCCCTTTTCATCATAAATGTGAAAGGGTGTCGGATAACTTTTTACGATCTCTTCTATCTGTTCTTTTGTTACAAAAGGTTTTTTCATGACAATACCTGCCTTTCCCGGGGCGATGAGCCCGGATAAAATAAGATGTAGCAAATAATATCAGAAATAGATTTCTTTTTCAAGGGTTCTGTATCACACCGAGGGCCATCCCACAGAAATAAGGACGGCACGTTGAAATGCGAGCATTTCACGCGCCGTCCTTATTTCTGTGGGATGTCGGTATAATACAGAGGACCCGCCGGGCAATCAGCGGGTCCAAAGGTATGAAAAAATGTGGGGGAAGGTATAATTCCTTCATTGGAATGACATAAAGATATCAGAAAAGTATGACTAAATAAGGTGTATTTTGTGAAAAAAGTGTGAACCTTACACAAGATGTTCTATTTAGTCGCTGATATAGGAATATATCTCATTTCCGGAGGCTGCTATCTTCCTTCTGAAATCGCTTCTGGCTGTTCTTATCTCATATTTCATTATGGGATCGTAGTAACGTATGGCATCGGAATTAAAGCTTACGACCAGAACATAGTGGTCCTCAAGTCTTACGGCAAAGGGTATGCCGTCGCCGAGATAGAGCAGCGCGGTTTCAAGATTTGCTCCGGAAAGGTTGAGTCCTCTCACGGTTCCGCCGGATATCTCTTTAAAGGCTTTCTCCCAGCTGCCAATGGTTCCCTCTGCAAGTATCCTGTCCAGCGCATCACTGTCAACAGTAACTCCGGCCATCTGCAGACACATGATCAGGCAGGCCTTATATCCGTTTTCTCCGGGATCCGCCTGAATGTATTCAACCTGTTCGGCCACCGTAAGATACGGAGCGCCCGTCCTTATACGGTAAAGCACGCTGCCGTCCGGCATTTTCACGGTTCCGCGGATGGAAACAGCCTCACGTACCAGAGAACCTGTCCTGACGGATCTCATTGCCAGCTCTCCGGCATGCCAGAGGTATGCGCTATCCTCATCAGTCTTTCCGTCAACATATACCTCGGTTCCCGTATCTTCACTGAGACGGGCTATAAGATGCTCGGGGATGGATGTGAGATATAAAAATGAGGGGAGGATCAGCTGATAGCTTCCGTTATCACCCCTGCGGATCACAGCCTTGCCGCGGGTTTCCTCAACCTTGTACGATATATAATCCGGAGCCGCTTCAGCGGTGATCTTTCCGCCTTCCACTGAAGTGACCCTTGTCAGATATATGGTGTTGCTCAGAAATCTCACATCAGACACAAGTATCCCTGATTTCTGATAATTCTTTTCTTCCTTTCCGTCGCGTCCCACAAAAACCACGCTGGTGAAAAGGTAATTTGTACTTCCGTCAGCCGCCGTTCTGACACCGTCCGGTCTTGCTGCGCCATATACAAAATCCGTTCCGACAAAATCAAGCGCCGCAAGCTTCATGCCGCTCTTTTCTATGGTCGTCCTTTTACCCGAGACAAGATCCCACAGCTGAAGGCTGTCATATCCCGAAGCCCCGTTACCGGAATCCGGAAATGCAATAACCGATCCGTCAGAGGATACATGAAGATCCCGGTCGTCCAGGCTTTCCACCAGAATTCTTTCTTCCTTCTGTTCCAGTGAATAGCTTCTGAGGCTCCCGTTCAGCATATAATAAATCTGACCGTTTACCGCATCCATATAAAGCAGCTTTTCAAGCTCCTGCGTAAGCCAGAAGTACGGAAGGTTCGTCTGAATGAAGGCACATTCCTCAATGGTCCTGTCTTCCGCCTTAAAATGCTGCACCAGGACCCCGTTCTCGCCCTCATGATTTCCGCTGTTCATCCGGCCGTAGATGGCATAATACGCATCCTTTTCATCAACCGACAGCAGCTTTATCCCCTGTGCATCGGCATAAAGGAAAGAGGTCTTCTCCGACCCGTACAGTCTTGTTAAAGTGGATTTCGCATAATCATAATACCAGACGCTGTCGTCAGCCTCGAAGAGCATATATTCCAGATCATCATTCAGCAGATAGTTCGGCGTATGATCCTGAAGCCCGAAATTCAGGCCGTTAATTTCACGTTCAAAATCCTCATCCTGATAATTCTCACGAACACGTCTGAAATAGTTGACCACCCGTGCCATATCCTGCTCCGGCACATATTCCATGGAGAACTGTTCCTCCACATCGTAATACCTGATGCGGCTCATTTTCTCATCATCCGCAGTGCATATGCGGTAACGGTAGACTATAGTCCCGCCGTCGTCATATATTTCGGTAAGCGCCCTCTCACGGCCGCCCACGATCTCCGGCTTAAGCTCACCCCAGGTCAGAGTATCATAGTCCGACTGCAGGGATACAAAACCGGGATCATCTGTTTTGAAATCCTCCGGGGCATTATCGTCCATATATTCCTTAAGTGTGCTTTTTAGCTTATCATTTTCCTCGGACAGCAGCAGCTCGTGAAATTCCTCCGCCGAAACGAGCAGCTCCGGGAGGCGGTCACGGCTGAGGCGTATAACCCTGGCATAAAACCTGAGCAGCTCTCCGGCATTGTCCGAAGCCACCACCTCAAAGGTGTACTCCTTATTTCTTGCCATATCCATCCTGAGTTCACAGCTGTATCCGGTCATGCCGTCACGCTGTTCCTTCAGGATATCAAAATCCCCTTCCTCTATCAGATTTCCGCTTATCGTATCACGCAGCTGGTATTTTACATCCCTCAGCATCATATTACGCTCATCGAGATATACGGTAACGGTACGGCTGTCGCCCACAAGCGGGATCACCGCATCCCTGATCAGCGAAGTGTTCATTTCCTTCTTATAGGCCGGAACGGGTGAAAGGATCTCGCCATCGATACACGTAAAAACGACCGGGAGGGTGGTGCCGCGTAATTCTACGTAGGCAGCCCGGCTCCCCCGGTTGCTGATGGTGTTCATGATCAGAACGGTTCCTGTGAAGATCACAAGAAAAAGAACCGTTCTGATCAAAATTTTACCGAATGTGCTCTTCCACATGGTGTTTCAAATGTTATCCTTAATCTCCGAAGCAGATACCGAGAGTCTTAGCCTCCTGGATCGCCTGGTTGTCAACTTCTACATATTTCAGCTTGCCGGCTGTCTCAGCAAGCGGAATGGCAGTAACCTCTCCGTTCAGCATAACAACAAGCTTGCCGAAATCCTTGTTCTGAATAAGCTCTGCAGCCTTTGCGCCAAAGCGGCTGGAAATGAAACGGTCATAGGCATCGGGGCTTCCGCCTCTCTGTGTATGTCCCGGAACAGCCACACGAACGTCTGCGCTGAACTTGGCGCGGATCTGGTCTGCGATCTCATAAGCGATGGACGGATGCTGGAGCGCAAGAATAGCTTCCTTCTTTTCTTTCTTGGGCATCTTTGCAACTTCCTTCGGAATGGCGCCCTCTGCCACGCAGATGATAGTGAAACGTTTGCCCTGCTTGGTGCGCTTGTCGATAGCCTTGTAAACCTTCTTTATATCATACGGGATCTCCGGAAGAAGGATAACATCGGCACCGCCTGCGATACCTGCATAAAGAGTGATCCAGCCTACCTTATGTCCCATGATCTCAATGACAAATACACGGCTGTGGGACTCGGCGGTGGTATAGATGCAGTCAATGGCGTGGGTTGCCACGTCTACCGCGCTCTGGAAACCGAAGGTAACATCGGTACCCCAGATATCATTGTCGATGGTCTTGGGAAGACCTACCACATTAAGGCCGTTCTCCGAAAGAAGATTTGCGGTCTTCTGTGAGCCGTTTCCTCCGAGAACTACAAGGCAGTCCAGATCCAGCTTCTTGTAGGTCTTGATCATGGCAGGGATCTTCTCCACTCCGTCATCCGTGGGAGTCTCCATCATTTTAAAGGGCATACGTGATGTACCCAGGATGGTACCGCCCTTGTTCAGCAGACCCGTAAAATCCATGGGCTTCATCTTCTGATAATTTCCGTAGATCAGTCCCTTGTAACCGTCAAGGAACCCGTAGATCTCAACCTCACCGATACCGAAAAGATTCTCCAATCCCTTTGCAACGCCGCGCATCGTAGCATTCAGCGCCTGACAGTCCCCACCACTGGTCAGCATTCCGATTTTTTTCATGTGTCGTAACCCTCCTTATATTTTTATATACCACTTGTAACTATTCGTTTTATTCCTGAATTACTGTCGGTTATTCCGGACCCGCAGGGCGAAGGATCACATCACTCTGTCAGACCCGCCTTCAACAGATATCCCGCATCCTCTCATGACAGCATCACAGCTCCACCCTGCCGTCCAGGGCGCGGAGCAGTGTCATTTCATCCGTACACTCGAGGTCGCCTCCCACAGGGACTCCTGTGGCGATACGGGTGCATTTGATCCCGGCAGGTTTTACCATCTTGGATATATACACCGCCGTCGCCTCTCCTTCCACACTGGAATTCGTGGCAATGATCAGCTCGTCACAGTCACCCCTGAGTCTGACGAGCAGTTCCTTCAGCCGTATATCCTGTGGTCCTATACCCGCAGCCGGATTTATAACGCCATGAAGCACGTGATATACGCCATTATACTTTCCGGTGCGTTCATATGCCGCAAGCTCCCGCGGGCTCTCCACCACCATGATCAGCTTATGGTCACGGTCCGGAGATGAACAGATCGGACATACCTCCTGATCCGTCATGGTACAGCATTCTTTACAGTACTTGATATTCTTCTTCACCTGATGGATGGCTGTGGCCAGGGCTTCCGCACGGTCCTCCGGCATTCCGATAATGTAGAAAGCCAGCCTCTGGGCGCTTCTGGGCCCTATCCCCGGAAGATGTGACAGCTCCTCTATCAGGCGGTTTACTTCTCCGCCATAAACATCCATTTAGAACGGGAGACCTCCTCCCAGGCCGCCCATACCGGCGATCTTGCCCATAACCTCGGACTCATCCTCTGACTGGAGGCGCAGAACCTCGTTAACGGCAGCCAGTACCAGATCCTCCAGCATTTCAACGTCATCGGGATCCACTGCTTCGGGAGATATGGATACGCCTGTGATCTCCTTCTTGCCGTTCATCTTAACCTTAACGACACCGCCGCCGGCAGTGCCCTCATACTCCTTCTCCTCAAGAGCAGCCTTCTGTTCCTCCATCTGCTTCTGCATGCGCTGTGCCTGCTTCATAAGATTGTTCATGTTGCCAGGCATCATGCCCATTCCGCCGCCGTAGCCGCCTCTCTTTGCCATT
>ONWK01000005.1 GCA_900321505.1 uncultured Eubacteriales bacterium | reverse complement strand
TCCAGCGGTCCTTCAAAGATATTAAGTTTAAGATCAAGACTTGCCATTTTTCCTATTCGGTATCCCAGCTTAGCTCGGACACTTCCCTCTTTTTATCCCTGGTAATGAGCAGCTTCAGTGCATCCGCTGCGGAAAGATTCTCAAAAAGAACCCTGTTGACTATCTCTACGATGGGCATGCATACATCATACTTCTTAGCCAGCAGCAGAGCCGCCTTTGCAGAGTACACGCCCTCTACGACCATCTTTACTTCATTCATGGCAGCATCCGCGGACATCCCCTGTCCGATAAGGAAGCCGGCCTTCCTGTTGCGGCTGTGTCTGGACTCACAGGTAACGATAAGATCTCCGATGCCGGAAAGGCCTGAAAATGTGGCAGGATAGCCTCCCATTTTCGTGCCGAGATTCGTGATCTCAACGATACCGCGGGTGATCAGCGCCGCCTTGGTATTGTCGCCGCAGCCCATGCCGTCGGCTATTCCGGCTGCAAGAGCGATGACATTTTTAAGCGCTCCTCCCAGTTCTATCCCCACCACATCCGGGCTGGTATAAACCCGGAAGAAGTCCGTCATGAACACATCCTGTACCATGGTCGCCGTCTTTATATCATCTGAACCGACCACAACCGTTGTGGGTATGCACTTGCCAACCTCTTCGGCGTGGCTGGGTCCCGAAAGAACTGCGATCTTTACGTCCGGGATCTCCTCTGCTATTATCTGCGAAAGCCTCTCCAAAGTGCCTTCCTCGATACCCTTGGAAACACTGACAACTATGGTATCCTTCTTAATAAAGGGAGCTGCCGTGGCCGCCGTACTCCTGACAAATGGTGAGGGCACTGCAACAACCACCATTTCCGCCTCGGACAGAGCCCTCTCGATATCTCCGGTAAAATGTACCGTTCCCGGAAGAATGACTCCCGGAAGCTTGGTCTTATGCTCGCAGTATTCAGTAAGCATTGCAACTTCTTCCGGATCTATGGACCATATGGTCACAGCATGCTGATTGCCGGAAAGGAGTTTTGCTATGGCAACACCCCAGCTTCCGGCACCAAGTATAGTTATATTCATTTTACATCCTCCGATTTATGAAATGAAAAGCGGTTTTCCTCATGTCGTATCAATCGTCCGATATTCGACTTATGCCTTACTATGGCAAGCGTCGCGAAGATACCGCTCAGTATGATCCCTTCGATCAATGCGTCATTTGACTCCGGAATACTCTTATCAAAGCAGAGCCAGCCATTCAGCGCAAATATCGTAAATGTTGTGAAGTAAGCTACCATCAGTGTTATGGAACCTACGGATATATATCTGGTGATCAGAACCGCTATCACAAAAACTGTCAGCAGGATCAGGCACATCCAGGGATTCAGCAGACCGAGGATTGCTCCCGCCGATGAAGATATTCCCTTTCCTCCTTTAAAGTTCATATAAAACGGGTAATTATGCCCCAGAACTGCGCCAAGTCCCGTATACATTACATAGATAAGATATGTATCGGGATAAAAATTCCTCATTACCAGATTAACTATCAGACAGGGGATGAAGGCTTTCAGAAGATCTCCGATGAAAACCACAAGTCCCGCCTTGGGGCCCAGCACGCGGAGAGCGTTGGTCATACCCAGGTTCCCGCTTCCGTGCTGACGGATATCAACTCCCTTAAGTTTTCCGTAGATCACACCGGTCTCTATAAGTCCGCAGGCATAGCCGCCTAAAAGACAGAGCACCCTGTATAATATCGTCAGTCCCATTATCTTTCCTCTTTCCTCTCACGTACGATGATCCGTATGGGAGTACCTTTAAATAAAAATGCTTCTCTCAGCTTATTCTCCAGATAACGCATATATGAGAAATGCGCCAGTTCCTTATCATTTACGAACACAACAAAGGTAGGCGGTTTGACTGCCACCTGAGTCATGTAATACAGGCGGAGCCTCCTGCCCTTATCCTGCGGTGGCTCAACCTCAGCAGTAGCCTGGGCAAGGATCTCATTGATAACGCCTGTAGAGATCCTCATCGCATGATACTGTATCACCATATCAAGGATATTGTAAAGCTTGATAAGCCTCTGTCCCGTAAGAGCCGAAACGAAAAGCATTTCCGCATAAGGCATGAAGGCAAGCTTCGTGCGGATGTCCTTCCTGAACTGATTCATGGTGCGGTCGTCTTTTTCGATAAGATCCCACTTGTTGACCACGATGACCATACCCTTACCGGCTTCATGCGCTATACCGGCTATCTTGGTATCCTGATCGGTTATGCCTTCCGAAGCATCTATAACAAGCACGGCTACATCGCAGCGTTCCACTGCCGCAACCGTACGTATGATGGAGTATCGCTCTATCTCGTCCTTAACCTTGCTCTTTCTGCGGAGTCCTGCGGTATCTATAAAGACATATTCCGTTCCGTTATACTTAACCGCAGTATCAACAGCGTCCCGGGTCGTTCCCGCTATATCCGATACGATAAGGCGTTCCTCTCCCAGCAGTCTGTTGATGATGGAAGATTTACCCACATTAGGCTTACCGATAATGGCGATCCTGGGTCTGTCATCCTCTTCCTCATCCATGGTCTTTTCAGGAAAATGTGCCACAACCTCGTCAAGCAGATCGCCAAAGCCCAGCATGGACGCAGCCGAAACCGGATGAGGATCACCTATTCCCAGATTATAGAACTCATAGACCGAATTCATGTATTTATCAAAATTATCCACCTTGTTTACAACCAGCAGCACGGGCTTCTTTGCTCTCCTCAGAAGCTCGGCGCAGGCCTGGTCAGATGGAGTAAGTCCTTCCTTCACATCCGTAAGGAAAAGGATCACATCCGCCATTTCTATGGCTATCTCGGCCTGTTCACGCATGGCACGAAGGAGGACGTCCTCCGATTCCGGCTCGATTCCTCCTGTGTCTATCAATGTAAACTGATAATTAAGCCATGTTATATCCGCATAGATCCGGTCGCGGGTAACACCCGGGGTATCCTTTACTATGGATATCCTTTCACCGGCCAGTGCATTAAAAAAAGTGGATTTTCCTACATTTGGTCTTCCAACAACGGCGACCATCGGTTTCTTCATTTTATACACCTACATTCCAAACGAAGGCTAAGCTCCTGTGATAGCCTTCAGATATTCAACACCATACGATTTTACAATAATGGTTTTTACTTGTAAAGCCTTTTCCAATTCTCTGAGAGACATATCATCAAGGAATATCTCCTCATCTGCCTTAAGGCAGTCCTGTGGGATAAGCAATGCATCCCCCAGCTCCCTGCCCTTCAGCTGCCGGGCTATATCCTGTCCGGTGAGGAGTCCGGTAACGGTGATCCTCGGACCGAAGAAATCATTTCTGATGGGATATACAAAAAAACTTATATCAGGTCGTATCCGGGCCAGCTCCTTCCGAATGACCGAGCTGCTCTTATAAGCAAGCATGCCGCAGACAGTGCTGACCTTTCTTCCCGGGTTGCTGTGAAGTATGCGTCTGAGTTCCCTCTCCTCCCTGGAAAGCCCCAGCAGCTCCAGCCCTTTTTTCTTTCCTGCCCGTCCAACGCTGTTCACTGCGGCATGGAATTCCTCAAAAAGAAGCCTGGTCATCCCCACGCCGTTTTCTATCTGAAGATAGCCGTCATAGGTTTCCTCCTTAGGCATCCTCCGTCCTGCCAGAATATACCATTCATCACTGGCATGAACAAAATGTGTTCCGGCCTTTTCCATGATCTCCCGCTGGAAGCCCTCGATCATATCTATCACTTCTTCAGCATCTTCCTTTGTAAAAGGATCAAGCTGGCAGAGGCCGTCCCTGTAACGGGTCAGTCCCACGGGCACCACCGAAAGGCTCTGCATGACCGGTGCATACCGGGACAGGTCCTTTATGGTCCTGTAAAGCTCCTCGCCGTCGTTAACCCCACGGCACAGCACGATCTGCCCGTTCATGGGTATCTCCGCCTTATAGAGCTTCTCTATATGCTCAAGGATATTTCCGGCAAAACGATTATGCAGCATGGATTTCCGGAGCTCCGGATTCGTGGTATGTACGGAAATGTTGATTGGAGCGAGCTTGTATTTTATGATCCTGTCGATCTCCTCCTCCTTCATGTTCGTCATGGTAATATAATTACCCTGAAGGAATGAAAGACGGGAATCATCATCCTTAAAATATATGGTATCCCGCATGCCCTCGGGATTCTGGTCTATAAAGCAGAATATACACTTGTTGTAGCAGGATTTATAATCATCCATAAGGGATTCCGGAAAGACCAGCCCCAGATCCTCATCCTCACCCTTTGTTATGGTATAGGTCTCCTCCGTATCATCGGAATGCCTCACCGTAAGTGTTACCTTTATATCCTCGGCAAGATAATGATAGTCAAATATATCCTGAACAGGCATGCCATTCAGGAGGATCAGGCGATCCCCCTTTCTGATACCGGCCTTTGCAGCCGGACTATGTTCGGTTACACTGACTATCCTGTGTTCATTCATCGATCAGAATGCTCCTGGCACATGCGTTAGTTCATCATCCAGTATCCCGACTACATCAAACCTTATTTCGGTAAGATCCGGCGACAGATTCCTTTCCATAAGAAAATACAGCGCTGCCTGACGTATCCTTCTCTGCTTTGCGGCTGTCACAGCCTCCAGGGGATGGCCTTCCTTGCAGTCCTTTCTGTATTTTACCTCAACAAACACATAGGTGCTGCCATCCTTACAGATAAGATCTATCTCAGCCGATCTGGTATGGTAATTATACTCCAGCACCACGTAGCCCTTTTCTTCCAGAAAGCTTCCGGCCATATGCTCTTTTCTGCCGCCCAGCTGTCTCTTATTCTGCATTAAAGCGCTCCATGATCTTCTTTATATAACTCTCCCTGTGTATGGGGCAGGGGCCGTATTCCCTGAGAGCCTCAAGATGCGCCGCACTTCCGTAACCCATATTGTCGCCGAAATGATACTGGGGATAGGTAAGGTCATAATCCTGCATCATCCTGTCCCTTGTCACCTTTGCGACAACACTGGCAGCGGCTATTGATACGGACTTTGCATCTCCCTTTATTATGCTCACCTGTTTGATGGAGATATCAGGTATATGAACCGCATCCACAAGGAGAAGGTCCGGTGTTGTCTGAAGGTGTGATATGGCCTGTCTCATAGCGTCCTTATTTGCAAACTCTATGCCCTTCTCATCTATCACCTTTTCTGAATTCATACCCACCCCAACGGCGATGGCGTTACTCATGATGATATCATAAAGCTCTTCTCTCTGCTTTGCTGTAAGCTGCTTTGAATCATTCAGTCCGGGAATGATACAGCCCTTTGGAAGTATGACTGCAGCGGTGAGCACCGGACCTGCCAGCGGCCCCCGTCCCACCTCGTCAATTCCTGCGATCCAGGAATACTCACTGTATTTTTCTTCAAAAGCCATCATCCCGCGCACGCGTTCCGTTTCCTGATCTATGGCCTTTATCTTCTTTCTCGCCTGTTCCACTATGGATACGATCCCCTTCCGGGTATCATCTTCATTTTCAAGGATCAGTT
Organism: uncultured Eubacteriales bacterium; assembly: GCA_900321505.1. Lineage (GTDB taxonomy): Bacteria > Bacillota > Clostridia > Lachnospirales > Lachnospiraceae > Eubacterium_Q. Next base: position 4,850 of record ONWK01000005.1, on the reverse strand, counting down.
CAGAGAGCTCCAGCCGCATCGTATCATATTTCATAAGCGGCATTTCAAGTATCCTCTGGTATTTCGTGCGAAGTTCACATACATTCATCTCTACAACTCCGTAATTGTATTTATTCAGCATCTCTGGGAAAACATAAAAACCACGGATGAAAAGCTTGCTTTTCAGACTGGTTTTTATGTTTTCCCAGAGGTGGCCAAGGCGCGGAGCGCCTCTGGCCGTCCTACGCTCCGGATGCGGAACATCCGGAGCGCAGGGGTGCTGAATAGTTACCCGTAAATATATATCGCGCATAAGAAGGACCGCAGGAATAAGCACTGCGGCCCTTGATCTTACTAATCTATCTTACCAAACTTCTTAAGCGGAGTAAGCCGGAATACAGCCTTTCCGATAATCTTGTCCCGCTTTATTTTTCCCACATCAGCATACCGGCTGTCACGGCTGTTGGTACGGTTATCTCCCAGAACAAAGTATTCATCCGGTCCCAGCGTTATCGGTTCCGCAGCAACTCCGGCATTCGTCATCCTGTCAAACTTTTTCGGTTCCTGAAGGACCTTTCCGTTGATCAGAATATCTCCGGTTTTGGTTATCTGAACCGTTTCTCCCGGAAGACCGATGATCCTCTTAATATAATGAACATTCTCCTCATACGGGAAGACTATGATGTCATAACGTTCGGGATCACTGAATTTATAACCAAGCATGTTGACCCAGACACTGTCACCGCTCTGAAGTGTGGGATTCATGGAATCACCGTTTACCGAAGTCCTTCGTCCTACAAATGTTACGATAAGGAAGCAAATAAAGATGACTATACCAATATAGATGATAAGGCTCAGCAGGTCACGGACGATATTTACATCCTCAGGCTTTACATCCTTGCCCTTATTTTTCTTTTTTCTTTTCTTTTTTCCGGTTTCTTCCTCAGCTTCCTGTTTCTCGCCCTGAGCTTCCGAACCTTGCTCCGCCGGTTTATCATCAGCGGCAATTCCTTCTGCAGGCTCCGCTGTATTATCTTCAGCCTTTTCCGTGATAACGGCAGCGGCAACCTGATCCGCAGCCTTACCGGCAGCTTTCTCGGTACTCTCCGCCGTTTTTACGGCTGCTTCCTCTACCTTCTCAGCTGCCTCTCCGGCAGCCTCAGCGGTTTTATCCGCATCAGAGGCAAGGCTGTTCATCTTATCCTCAATATCACCTACAAAGAGACCCTTGGCTTTCTTCTTTTCAACCTTCTTCTGCATCTTCTCGCGCTGACGGAGTTCCTTTTCACGCTGCTTTTCTTCCTTCAGCCTGGCCTTCTCAGCCGCGCGCTCCTCCTTGCTCATTACACCTTCGGCAAGGGCGGACATATCATCAGATGCTTCCTGCGCCTTATTCTCTTCTTCGTCAAAATATCCCATTTTGTCTACTCCTCCGGCTCCTCAAGAGTGATCCTTCCAAGCTTGCCGCTTCTCAGATCATCCAGAAGACATCTTGCTGCCTTCACGGTATCCGGTTCATTTCCCTTTTTTATACACTTTCTAACATCGGCTATCTGCAGCAGAGCTTCATACGCAGACATACCTTCCGTAATTTTATACCTGTCTGTAAGGATATTGCAACATGTTTTTTTCAAAAAATCCAAAAGCCCGGCTGCCAGAGTCTCAGGATCAAGGATATCCTCATTTATGGCATTGATCCAGGCAAGCCTTTCACCAACTGCAGGATCCTCGAATTTCGGCCAAAGTATGCCCGGCGTGTCCAACAGATCCATGTCCTTTGAAATCCTTATCCACTGCTTGCCTCTGGTAACTCCCGGCTTATTTCCCGTCTTTGCCGAGGCCCTTCCGGCAAATGAATTTATAAATGTGGACTTTCCCACATTAGGTATACCGACGATCATGGCTTTGATGGTGCGTCCCACGATGCCTCTCTTTTTGTCTCTTTCTATCTTTTCTTTGCAGATCTCCTGTACGGTCTTTGAAGCCGGCACCGTATCCTTCCTGTTCCTTGAATCCATAAGAAGTACCGTGAAGCCCTGTTTCTCATAGTACTCCTTCCATTTTAAAGTGCGGGCCGGATCTGCCAGATCCGCCTTATTCAGGATGATCAGACGAAATTTGCCCTTTGCCAGCGTGTCTATATCAGGGTTTTTACTTGAATACGGAACCCTTGCATCCAGAAGCTCTATGACTATATCTATGAGCTTCATATTCTCCTGCATCATCCTGAGGGCGCTGGTCATATGCCCCGGATACCATTGGATCACTTTTGAAGCTGCATTTTCATTCTGTACTGTCTTCGACACGAATGCTTCCCCTTCTTCCTTTTGTCAGGTTGTAGAAAATCCTGCCGCGGATCTCGTTCTTCGTAACATTTCCATAAGTGGAATACCTGGAATCCTCACTGCTGCCCAGGTTATCGCCTATAACAAAGTATTCGTTCTCACCCAGGGTTATAGAGGAATTCATACGGCCCACTGCAGCTGCGGTACCCGGATCGTATGACTTGGGGAGAGGCTGGTCGTTCACCAGGAACTTTCCTCCCACTATGGCCACCTTGTCTCCCGGTATGGCTATAACTCTTTTAATATCGTAATAATCGTCACTGCCGATAGCCTTGATGGCCACGATCTCACCACGTTCCACTGAACCGAATACATATGAAAGCTTATTGAGCAGTACCGTATCATCGCTCATTATCGTGGGTTCCATAGACGGTCCCCTCATGTTCACCGTCTGCATCACAAAGGTTATGAAAGCATATCCGAGAACTGCAGCCGAAAAGATCACGAGCAATATTGCCCGCACCTCGCGAAAGGCCTTCTTCCTCTTATCTCTTATCTCATTTTGGGTTTCTTTTTTCTGCAGGATAAAATCCTGCCCCCCGATATGCTTCTTCTTCATAATCTCTTTAGTCCGGTAAAAAAGAAACCGGAGTCCATAGTCAAAACTCCGGTATCCTTCTGGTTTATATTCGTCTTATCTCATAACTTCCTTAACTTTTGCACGCTTGCCTACACGGTCACGCAGATAGAAAAGCTTGGCACGTCTTGCCTTACCCATGCGGACAACCTCAACCTTCTCGATAAGAGGAGAATTCTCCGGCCAGGTCTTCTCAACGCCTACACCGTTAGAAGTCTTACGTACTGTAAAGGTCTTTCTTGCGCCTGTACCCTGCTTCTTGATAACTGTTCCCTCGAAGACCTGAATACGTGAGCGGTTGCCTTCCTTGATCATAGCAGATACACGAACGGTATCACCGACATTGAACTTCAGTTCTTCCTTTCTAACCTGAGCATCCTCGATGCTCTTCATGATCTCAACGCTGTTCATGAATATTACCTCCAATAATAGATTTGAAAAGCTCCGGCGTTCATACTATCGCAGGTTACACAGCTGGGTGAAACCTATGATCTTCCCCTTTACATACAGGGTTTCCTTCGATTTCCGAATCCGATACAGCGGACCACCGGGAACAACAACTCAGACATATTAACACAATCGTCTGCAAAATGCAAGCAGAAATTCAAACAGACCCGGCAGTACATACCGGGTCTGTTAAATAACTTCTTAATGGCCGCGGGACATAACCTGCTTCCTGCGGCAGTTTATACCTGAATTACTCAGCGTCTGCAGGAGCTTCCTCAACCGCTTCAGCAACCTCTTCAGGAACAGCGATGGTCTCAGCTTCTTCATCGCCTGCGCTTGCTACTGACTCCGCCTCAGCCTCTGTCTCCTCAGCTGCAGCTTCCTCAGCATCCAGATCCTTCAGAAGAGCCTTGATTGAAAGGCTGATCTTCTTCTCAGGTCCCTTGAAATCAACAACCTTGGCTGTAATGGTCTCGCCTGTCTTAAGAACATCAGACGGCTTCTCAACATGCTCACTTGAGATCTGTGATACATGCAGGAGTGCGTCGATACCGGGCTCCAGTACGATAAATGCACCGAAGTCGGTCATACGTGCTACACGGCCTGTAACAACAGTACCGATAGCATACTTCTCTTCTGCAGTGAGCCACGGATTCTGATCATCGAACTTAAGGGAAAGTGCGATCTTCTCGCCATCAATAGACTTGATGAAGCACTTAACCATATCGCCAACCTTAAAGATCTTCTTCGGATTCTCAACACGTCCCCAGGACATCTCTGAGATGTGAAGCAGTCCGTCTGCACCGCCGAGATCGATGAATGCGCCGAAATCAGTAACATTCTTTACAGAACCTTCTACGGTCTGACCAACCTCGATACGTGAGAACAGTGCCTCTGCTGCTTCCTTCTTCTGGGAAATGATGAGCTGCTTGCGGTTACCGATAACTCTGCGCTTATGCGGATTGAACTCGGTAATGATAAACTCAACTTCCTGTCCGACATACTTCTCGAGATTCTTCTCATATGTGTCGGATACAAGGCTTGCAGGGATAAATACTCTGCACTCTTCAACGGATACACTGAGTCCGCCGGGCATAGCCTGTGTTACGGTACCCTTAACAACAGAACCATTGTTAAATGACTCTTCCAGTGCATCATAGGCCTTTTCTGCCTTAACCTTCTTAACGGAAAGGAGCACCTGGCCCTCACCGTCGTTGACCTTGATCACCTTTGCGGTGATAGCGTCATCAACCTTTACTGCCTCGGTCAGGTCTACCGGGGTATTCGAATACTCACTTGCGGTTACGATTCCATCGGACTTGTAGTTGATATTAACCACAATCTCATCCGGCTTCACTTCAATAACTCTGCCCTCTACTATCTGTCCCGGATGGATCGAAACGGGAGTTTCCTCTTGTAACATCTGTTCAAAGTTCTCTTCTGACATGCTGTCATGAACCTCCTTAATAATATTGCTTGGGGTAGATGCCCCCGCTGTAATA
>ONWK01000075.1 GCA_900321505.1 uncultured Eubacteriales bacterium | reverse complement strand
GGCGGATCAGCACATGTTTACAGCTTCAAAGAGCATGGAGACCTGGACATGCTGAAGCCGAGGCATAAAGATTGGGAGCGATAGGAGGGTATATGGCAGAAAGCGGAATAGTTGAATTCAAGATATATGAACACATCGTAGTCCTCGAAAGGTATGGTTCCGGATGGAGTCTCGAGGCAAATATTGTAGGCTGGAATGGCGGAGATCCAAAGATCGACATCCGTAGCTGGTCACCTGATCATGAAAGGATGACCCGCGGGATCACACTTACCGAGGAGCAGGGAGAGAAACTTGCAAAGCATCTGAGCCAGAGAACAAAGTCCAGACATATGACAGCAGGCAGAGACACGATGGAAAGATAGACTCCATAGATATCAGAAATAGCGGCATTGAATGTGATATTATCAAATATGCCGCAGTACATAATCGATGAAAGCAGGATACATTAAGTAGAATAGCTGACATCGGAAGGAGAACAGATTTGAAGATACTGGTAATACCTGACGTCCACCTTAAACCGTGGATGTTTGACAGAGCAAAAGAAATAATGGATATGGGCGTTGCAGACAGAGCAGTTTGCCTTATGGATATCCCCGATGATTGGGGGCAGGAATATAATCTTGGATTGTATGAAGAGACTTTCGATGCTGCTATCCGATTCCAGAAAGCTTATCCAGATACACTCTGGTGCTACGGCAATCATGATTTGTCATATGAGTGGATACAGTATGAAAGCGGCTTTTCATCGATGGCGATTCCCGTTGTAAACGAGAAGCTAAGTGCGCTGAGAAGGACACTTCCGGATAAAAGTCAGATGGCATATTTACACAGAATAGACGATGTTCTGTTCGTTCACGGCGGGCTTACTGATGCATCAGTGAAGTATTACGCGCCGGATCTCGATTATGATGACATAGACGCAATCATAGAAAAGATCAATTGCCTTGGAAGAAATGAGATGTGGGATGATGCATCACCTTTATGGTCCAGACCACAGTTTAATTATGAGAAGATGTACAGAGAATCAGATATCCTTCAGATAGTAGGACACACACCTGTCAGGGAAATATCCCGGCTGGGGAATGTCATTTCCTGTGATTCATTCTCGACATACAGGAACGGAGTACCTATCGGAACACAGGAATATTTGTTGATCGATACGGCCACATGGGAATACGAAGGAATTAAATAAGAGAACGAAATATACAAAGTTTGCGTAGCTGCAGGCAGAGATGTCTGCGGCTTTTATTATGTGCCAAACTGAAAGGAGGGAAATCCATGGCAGTGTTTACAGGCAACGAGTATAAGGGAAAAACACAAAAGGAACGGATAAAGGAAATCACAGAACAGCTTGAAGCGGGTGTAGTTGCAGTGTTTGAGAGCGATGCATACAAAGCATATCTGAAATGCATGAGCAAGTTCCATAATTACAGCCTGAACAATACTCTGCTGATCGCATTACAGCGACCCGATGCCAGCTTGGTAGCCGGGTATCAGGCATGGAAGAGGGATCATGGCAGACAGGTCCGGAAAGGTGAAAAGGGGATCAAGATCATAGCTCCATGCAAGTACAAGGTAGAGCTCGATGAGCAGGATGCTGACGGCAAACAAAAGATAGCTGAGTACACAGGCTTCAAAGTAGCTACAGTGTTCGACATAACTCAGACAGAAGGCAAAGAACTGCCGGCAATCGGAGTAAAGGAACTTACAGGAGATGTCAGCGATTACAGAAAACTGTTCAATGCTTTGACTGAGATATGTCCGGTACCGATCTTTTCAGAGGACATTCAGAATGGAGCAAAAGGATACTTCAGCGATACTGAAAGGAAGATCGTGATCAAGTCTGACATGAGCCAGCTGCAGACCATCAAGACGATGATCCATGAGATGGCGCATGAAAAACTTCATGCCAGGGAACATCTGGATAGGGATCATCCTGTGGACAGGCGGACCAAAGAGGTCGAAGCCGAAAGCATTGCATATACCATCTGTCAGCACTATGGTCTGAATTCCTCAGATTATTCATTTTCATATGTCGCTGGCTGGTCATCTGGTAAGGAAGTCAAAGAACTCAAAGCATCTCTTGAAAGGATCCGGTCTGCTGCTGATGAGATGATAACCGGCATAGATAAAGCACTGGAGAAGCAGGCGAAACGTGAGCAGTCCCGTTCATCCCATGATAAAGCGAGGTGATGATCATGCCTTACTATACGGAGGAGCAAATAAAGCAAGCGAGGTCCATCGATCTCCTGACATATTTACAGACTTATGAGCCGACCGAACTGATCCATGTCAGAGGCAACACTTATTGCACCAGAGAACATGACAGTTTGAAGATATCCAACGGTAAATGGATGTGGTGGAGCAGAGGCTTTGGCGGCAGTTCAGCACTTGATTATTTGATCAAGGTCAAAGGTATACCCTTCATCAGGGCAATGGAAATTCTTTCTGTGGAGATGCCGGATCTCCGTCATTCAGATACCAGAAGATGTAATGATCCGAATCATGGGGGAGAAAGAAAACTGCTTTTGCCAGAGAGATCTGAAACTAATCTGGAGGTGATAAGATACCTGACAGGCCGGGGAATAGACAGGGAGATAATCCGTGACTGCATTGACGAGGGATTGATCTATGAGTCATTGCCATATCATAACTGTATATTTTTAGGATTTGATGAGACTGGCAAGCCGGCATACGCATGTTACCGGGCAACTAAAGGTGAAAGACTGATGGGAGATGCAGCAGGCTCGGATAAAAGATATGCTTTCAGGATCGATCGTGCGGGTAGCACGATCCATGTATTTGAGAGTGCAATAGATCTGCTCTCATATGCGACGATAGCGAAGATGAGAACGGGTGAATGGAGAGCGGAGCCTATGGTGTCTCTCGGTGGGGTATATGCGCCAAGCAACAATAGCAAGCAGTCGAAACTTCCGGTTGCGCTTGAAAATGCAATGCAAAATCAAGCGCACATAAATACGATTGCTCTTCATCTAGATAGCGATTATGCAGGCAGGAGCGCAGCAAAATCCATTACAAGGAAACTTGAAGACAGATATATCATCAGAGACGAACCCCCGCCTT
>ONWK01000052.1 GCA_900321505.1 uncultured Eubacteriales bacterium | reverse complement strand
TTTTTTGATTATGCGCACATTCCAGCTCATTTAAATCGATATTTGCACAGACATTTCAAACACAGCCTGATCTTCTTTCCGGTTCAAAATATCTTCTGATATTTTTCAGCACAAATTAAGACCGGCAAAAAATCAATTATATTTTACAAGCATGGTTTCCACATCTGCCCTTGCTTTTGCTGACTAAGTTGTTTAAATATGGTAAAAGTTGGATAGTGAAAAGAACCACGACAGACTTGAAAGGAAAAAAGAGAATGCAGATTACAACATTTAACCCGATGATTCTTACCAACATTGAAAACTCTGAAAACATCAAAGTAAAGAATATAAATTGTATCTCATCAAAAAACTCATTATGGATTAAAGCCGGGGATTTTCCCCGGCTTTTGTTATATCATGTAAAATATTACCATAGAAAAGAATATCCGTGGTGCGGACTTCTCCGGAATTCTGCCTGAACATACTTCCACATTATTCCAAAAGCCTTATACCCTCGCTGAAACATATGCCAGAACAAAATCAAAATGCTTCGGCGGCACGGCAAATGTTCCGCCATACATCCCTTTGAATTTTATGGAGCTTTCCGCCGGGAGAGGCTTCAGCTTTTTGATGTGCTGATATTCATATACTATCGTGCATCTCCCGTCGGACTCCGGCGGTTTCCGTCCGTCAGGATAATCGATCTCCGCTCCGATCCGGATTTCATCCGCGATCAGATTCTTAAAGGTGTATCTGTTTTCCTCCGGAGTTACCGGATTTCCGATGTACTGTCTTTCCTCCGCAGAAAGAACCCGTCCCATCACACAATCCTCAGTCATGGCATAGATCACCTTACCGGATATCCAGTAATACGCATAATCCGGACCAAGGATCATTTCATCTCTGTTTCCCGCATGAAAAAGACTGCGGAAAGGAAGCATTCCCTTCCTCTGCGGCAGCTGCGTATAGGCAGACACCTTTTCCTTCTTCATGGGGTTTCCGATATTCATATAGCCGGCAGGCACCACATATCCCGACACCTGATCCTGAGCATATCCGCTATCGGGGTTCTGTGCCGGCTGCTGCCCGTATACCGGCGCTCCTGCATATCCGCCATCGGGGTTCTGTACCGGCTGCTGCCCGTATACCGGCGCTCCTGCATATCCGTTGACAGGCATTCCGTAAGCAGATTGCTGATTATTAACCAACGAACCGCAGGCCTGGCAATACCCTGCTCCTGCAGGGATCATATTTCCACAATATCCACATATCATAAGCTTCACCTCCAAACTAGCAATAATTATCCTGATATGTATAAAGTTTACGTTTCCTGCCACCTGAACCTTTTCAAATCCACAACGCCGCCTATGACTTCCACGCCCTCTGCCTCCAGCAGCTTCGCCTGCACCTCGGCACCGCCGAAAGCAAAACCTCCGGCGAGTTCTCCCTTCGCATTCACCACCCTGTAACAATGAATGTTATCCGGATCAGGGTTCTTATGCAATGCGTTTCCTACCGCACGGGCCATCTTCCGGTCACCGGCAAGCTCTGCGATATCAGCATATGTCGCAACCCGTCCATAAGGAATCTTCTTCACAGCCTCATATATCCTTTTTGACGGACAGTCGCTGATCAGGTCGTAACTCTCCCGTATCATCAGCTTCACATCTCTGTCCGGAATACTTCCATCAAGAATGATGGTATTCCAATGTTCTTTATTCTGATGATATCCCGGAACCACAGACGGATACATGTTCCTCCAGAATACTGCCTTATCAGGATCCACCTTCACATTCAGATTGACCAGCCCGTCCTTCTCATACGTCCATAAGAATGCCTTGTCATTCCCTTTATATCTTACAAGCTGCCAGTTTGTATCATGGAAAGGCGCGTCCTGGTAAGTATCCGGAAAAGACAATCCAAATGTCAGTGCCTGTTTTCTTGTCTTCATACAGTCATCCTTTTTTTATCAAACGTCCTTCAGAAATCATTGTAAATCTGTCTTATTCCTGTCCGTCTTTCGATATACTATCTCCAGCAAACCGATACTCAGTCCGGCAAAGATCAGCAGATACACCGGCATGATGCCGATCCCGAGCTGCTGCTGAAGGATTCCAAAGACCATGGGCATAAATGTACCGCCAACATAGGCCGAAGCCATTTGAAGCCCGATCACCGCAGCGGAATATCGCTTCCCGAAATTCGCCGGCGCCATATGCTGGATGGCCGGATACACCGGTCCCATGCCGGTTCCGATGATAACAAAACCAACGGCTGCAACCATATAGTGGGTATTGGGGATGAACAGCAGAATGATCCCCAGAAGCTCAACCCCGATGCCTATACGTATCAGCGTCCGGTCCCCCAGCTTCCCGGAAACAAATCCGGAGATCAGCCGGCCAAGCATCAGCCCGCCGAACACCAGTGATCCAAAGGAAGCTATAAGGTTATCGCTCATGCCTTCCTTCGTTCCCGCAAAATAACTGGGAGTCCACAGAAATCCGGTAGCTTCTCCGGCGCAGTACGCAAAAAAAGCGATCAGCGTCAGGATCACTCCCGGCACCTTCAGCGTCTCCCGTATGCCGGCGCTGTCCCGTATCTGTTCTTCCGTATCCTCCGATTCATTTTTCTTCCAAAGAGGAATGGAAATAATGCAGATCAGCAGAATCCCTGTCTGAAGATAGGCCGTCCATCGATACCCTTCATTCCACCGGGCCCTGCTCAGTGCCAATGCCATGATATACGGACTGATCACTGCCCCCACACCGTAGAAACAGTGCAGAAAGTTCATTACGGAAGAAGAATAATGATTCGCCACGTAATGATTCACCGACGCATCGATGGATCCCGCCCCGAGGCCATAGGGTATGGCAAAGAGGAACAGCATCCAGTAGGAGCCGGAGAAGGAAAATCCAAGCAATCCCAGCACTGTCATGGCTATGGATACAATAACGATCCATTTGGTATGAAACCGTTTGATCATCCTGGGGCTCAGCAACGCCGAAATGATAGTCATAAAGGATATGGCCATGGACACATAACCGGCATAAGATGACGGGACGTTGAACACCTCCTGCATCTTCGGCCAGCCGGATCCCAGCAGAGAATCAGGGAGTCCCAAACTTATGAAGATCAGATAAATCACTGCTAACAGCAAAGACCCCATACTCTCTCCTTCATCTCACTATAACACATCCTGTAATTTCAGTCTTCTCCGACCAAATGCACCACCTTCGCCGTATGCCCTGTAGCCGGAAGAAAACGCTCCATCAGATCCTGCGTACGCAGCTTCAGACTGGATGTGCATACGCACGGATGACATCCAACATATTCATCCTTTAACACATCCTCATCTATCAGCAGCTGCACCTCACAGTCATGATCATTCATAAGTCCCATGATGCTCACCGCTCCGGGCTCAATGTCCAGATACTTAAGCATATCCTCCGCATCCGCAAATGACAGTCTGGCTGAATTGATCTGACTGGACAGTTCCTTGGTCTTAAACTTCTTATCCCCCGGCATCATCAGCAGATAAAAACTGGTCTTCTGCCGGTTGCAGAGAAAAAGGTTCTTGCAGATCACCACATCCAGCACCTTATCAATCTCCATGCAGGCCTCCATATTGTCCGCAAATTCATGATCCGTTCGTTGGTATTCTATTCCTAATCCATCCAAAAAGTCATAGGTCCTGATCTCCCGGGGGAGACGATCGTCATTGGACGCAGGGCGTCCGGTGAAAAGTTCCATATTGGGTTCCTTTCTTAATCATCCTTATCATGTTGAACTTGCAATTCCCCAAATGCTGGTATAATATAATCATAACATCCAAATTCTTCTGATTCAATTCTGGCAAATCACGCCATAATTTCCCGACGTTTCAGATCATCATTATTTTCTCAGGAGGATACCTTATGGCAAAAACAAAACTGAATAATCCCTGTGAGACTGCCGCTAATTCATCCACGGCAAATTCTTCACGTGCATCAACATCCACATCTCCGCACGATATTTATGACCGCATGTTCAAAAGGATCGAACGTCTGTCGAATAAAGCTGTTATTACGTTTATCAACGGCGTATTCAACAAGAACTATCCGGCGGACAGCACCATCACCTACAACAACACCGAGTTCGTCAATCACGAGCTCAAAAAAGTAGTTGCTGACAAAATTCTTACCGTAAACGGAACCGACAGTTTTCACATGGAAGCTGCCATGTATGACGATGACGAAATCGTTGTCCGCTTCATGGAATACGGATTTCAGCATGCGATCACATCCCTGTCGCAACTGAAACTTACCGACAAACAAAGTCCTTGCATCATCACGTATCCGGAACAGCTTCTGATCTATTTGGACACCGACCCTGCCGCAAAGATTCCTGACGAGTATCCTTTACTCATCCGGTTCCCAGGCACAAAAGAGATTCAGTACCATATTCCCGTCCTGAAGTTTCAGGAGAAGGAAATGGACGAAATCCGTGAGAAACATATGATCATCCTCCTCCCCTTCCGCCTGCTTCGACTTCGCAAACTGATTGAGTCAGAGTACAGGAACGGTCACTCCAAGGAGGCCATCCAGCAGTTGATTCGTTTATACCAAAATGATATAATTGAACCGATAGATAAAAGTCTTGAGCAAGGTTATCTCACATGGACTGACCGCATCTATCTTCTGGCATTAACAAGACGACTGGCAAGACACCTATTCGATAAATACGATGAAATCCGGGAGGGAATGAATAATATGGCAAATCCTTATCTCGAACTC
>ONWK01000053.1 GCA_900321505.1 uncultured Eubacteriales bacterium | reverse complement strand
TCTGGACAAAGGAAGGATAGTTGAAGAGGCGAAGGGAAACAGCTTCTTCCTGGCCCCCAAAACCGAACGTGCAAGACAGTTCCTGGATAGTTTTTCCTATGAAAAGGTACAGAAGAAGATAAGGAAGACAGGGTAGCCGTATATTTGAAAAAGGTGAAACTGATCAGAAGAGACCGGGGCCGGAGCTAAAAAGGAAAGGCAGAAGGCTGTAGATGAGCATGGAAAGAGAGAAAGGACGGAAGGAGTATGTGTGAATTATTTGCCGTAAGTGCGAAAGAAAAGACGGATGTGACGCCCCTTCTGAAAGAGTTTTTTTCCCACAGCAGGGAGCATTCAAACGGCTGGGGAATCGCGGTTTTTGACGAGGGACTCTTAAATGTTGAGCGTGAACCCATACGTGCCTCCAACAGTGCATATCTGAAAAACCGCCTGACAGCCGGCTTTTCCGTTGCCTGCATGATGGCTCATATCAGAAAAGCCACCATAGGAAATGTGGAGTATAAAAATACGCATCCCTTTGTCAAACGGGATGTGTCCGGAAGAACCTGGACGCTGATGCATAACGGTACTGTATTTGAATCCGGAGTATTGAGTCCGTACCTTCACCGGCAGGAAGGAGATACCGACAGTGAACGTATCCTTCTTTACCTGGTGGACCGGATCAATGAGATCCTTGAGGATGAGCTTAATTCATTTGACGTGAATGAACGTTTTTATATAGTCGACGATGTAGTCAGAACCCTGTCCCCCGGGAATAAGCTGAATCTTGTGTTCTGCGACGGAGAGTATCTGTATGTGCATAAGAATGCGCCGGGAACTCTTTATATCAGGGAGAAGGATGGAGAGGCGCTGTTCTCAACCAGGCCTTTGGGCAGCGGCAGCTGGAACGAGGTGCCGCAAAACCAGCTTCTGATCTATAACAAGGGTTTCCGTATCTATACAGGGGACAAACATAACGGGACCTATGTTGAAAATGAGGAGCAGATCCGGATGCTTTATCTTGGATATGCAGAATTGTAGATTTAGTTCCCGGAATGCCGGAAAGGTAGACATATGATCAAAGAAAAAGAACTCATCGATGCTGTCTGTAAGAAATACATTGCCCCGACGGAGAGAAAAGCAAAACCGGTAGTCGGAGTGGAGCTTGAATATCCTATAGTGAATCTGAACGGAATAGGCCTCACCGAAGTAACACAGCCTGTGGATTTTGAGGTTGTGCACAGCATGGCGGAGGCCTTTATTCTGCGTTTCGGTTTTACAGAAATTAGAAGGGATGATGACGGGGAAGTGTACTTTGCGGAGAATCCGCGTACAGGAGATACCATTTCCTTTGACTGCAGCTATAATACCATGGAATTCTCTTTCGGAATAGAGGAGAATATCTGCGTCCTGCATGAAAGATTTCTTCGTTACCTTGCCTTTGTTCAGGACACATTGCTCAGGGATAATCACATATTAACCGGAATGGGGATAAATCCGGGATACAGGGTTAACCGTGTGGAACCTATACATAACGGCAGGTACAGGATGCTGCTTCATCATCTGGAATCCTATGTGAACTATGGTAAAAGGATACATTTTCATGATTATCCGCATTTCGGTCTCTTCAGCTGTGCTTCACAGGTACAGGTGGATGTGGAGAAGGAGCATGTGATAGAAATACTGAATACCTTCAACCGGCTGGAGCCGCTGAAGGCGCTGCTCTTTGCAAATTCGGTTTTCGATGCGGATTCGGATCACCGGTTTCTTGCAAGCCGCGATTATCTTTGGAAGCACAGCCTGCATGGGCTGAATCCTCATAATGTGGATGAGTATGACAAGCGGCTGCATTCAGTGGATGAGCTGGTCAGATATATATGCTCAGAGAGTCTGTACTGTCTGGAACGTGAAGGAAAATACATTAACTTTCCTCCGGTCATACTGGAGGATTATTTCAAAGGAAAGGTTATCCGCGGGGAATATTACGATAATGAGGAGGAAAGATATCGTTATGCTTCCTTTGAACCTGCTCTGGAGGATCTGGCTTACCTGAGATCGTTCAAATTCAATGATCTTACCTTCCGCGGGACTGTGGAATTCAGATCTGTCTGTGAACAGCCGGTAAAGGATGTTATGTGCGTGGCGGCCTTCCATGCCGGACTTATAAAGAAGCTTCCGGAGCTGACCGGACTGCTGGATCATGATGAGGGTCTGTACCGTCAGGGCTACAGTGTGGGGGAACTGCGGGAGATATT
>ONWK01000394.1 GCA_900321505.1 uncultured Eubacteriales bacterium | reverse complement strand
TCGGCGCCTTCCTGTTCCAGCAGATCCACCAGATGGTTATTTGCGGAGGGAAGGAACTTGACCAGGATCTCGCCCACGATGCCGACCCTGGGCTTACGGCGGCTGTCGATGAGGGGTATCTCATCGAAATCTCTTACGATATCCCTTACTATGTGCCGGAAGTTATGGGAGCCTCGTTCCAGATCCCTTATGCAGATGCGTTCCCATTTCCTGTGCAGCTTATTGACTGAACCGGGCACCTTCTCGTAGGGACGGGTACGGTAGACAACCCGCATGAAAAGATCGCCGTAGAGCAGCGCGTGCATGGCGCATTTAAGCCCCTTGTAATTGATCTTGAAGCCGGAATTCTTCTCAAGTCCCTGGGCGCTTACGGAAATGACGGGTATATCCTCATAGCCTGCCTTTGCCAGGGCGCGGCGGATAAATCCTATATAATTTGTGGCACGGCAGCCGCCGCCGGTCTGGGTTATGGCCACTGCAAGCCTGTTGAGATCATATTTTCCGGAAAGAATGGCCTCCATGATCTGGCCCACGACTATGATGGAGGGATAGCAGGCGTCATTGTTAACGTACTTAAGACCTACATTTATGGTTTCCTTCTCAGCATCGGGCAGCATTACGAAATTCACCTTTGTATGTCTTAAGGCTGCCTGCAGCATCTTGAAATGTATCGGCGACATCTGAGGCGTGAGCACGGTATAGCCGCTGTCACGCATTTCCTTTGTGAATTCAACGCGGTGCAGCTGAGTTGATACCGGCTGGGGATGCACGCCGTGCTTCCTGCGGGCCTTAACGGCTGAGAGAAGTGAACGGATACGGATCCTTGCAGCACCCAGATTGCTGACCTCATCTATCTTAAGCACCGTATATATACGGTTGGAATTAGCCAGAATGTCATTAACGCAGTCGGTTGTAACGGCGTCAAGACCGCAGCCGAAGGAGAAGAGCTGGACAAGCTCCAGATCCTCATTGGTTTTTACATAGTTTGCGGCTCTGTAAAGCCGTGAGTGATACATCCACTGGTCGGAAACGATCAGCGGGCGCTCCACCTTTGAGAGGTGTGAGATAGAATCCTCGGAGAGCACTGCAACGCCGTAGGCGTTGATGAGCTCGGGGATGCCGTGATTGATCTCGGGATCCACATGGTAGGGACGACCGGCGAGAACGATACCCAGTTTGCCGGTCTTACGCAGGAATCTGAGGGTTTCCTCACCCTTTTTACGCACGTCCTTTTTGACCTTTTCAGCTTCTTCATAGGCTGCGTCCACAGCCTCGGAGATCTCTTCCAGCGTAACATCGGTATATTTCTTAAACTCCCTGAGCATACGGCGCTTCAGGGCCTCCGGATTGTCAAGAGCAAGGAAGGGCCGGATATATGTGATATTCTCGGTCTGGATCTCCTCCATGTTGTTCTTGATATTCTCGGAATATGAGGTGACGATGGGGCAGTTGTAGTGATTGTTTGCCTCCGGAGTCTCATTCATTTCATAAGGAACGCAGGGATAGAAAATGGTCTTGACACCCTGCTTAACCAGCCACATTACATGGCCGTGGGAAAGCTTGGCGGGATAGCACTCCGTATCACTGGGAATGGATTCGATCCCCATCTGATAAATGTCCTTTGATGACTTGGGGGAGAGCATGACGCTGTATCCCAGCTTCGAAAGGAAGGTATGCCAGAAGGGATAGTTCTCGTACATATTGAGAACCCTGGGCACACCGATGACGCCTCTCTTTGCCTTTTCCGGGGGAAGAGGCTCATAAGAAAAGAGACGATTGTATTTATATTCATAGAGATTCGGCATATTCTCGGCATTTTTCTTTCCGCCAAGGCCACGCTCGCAGCGGTTGCCGGTGATGAAACGCCGGCCGCCGGTGAATTTGTTGATGGTGAGCAGGCAGTTGTTGGTGCAGAGCCCGCAGCGCGCCATCTGTGTCTCGTAGGTGAGGGCCTTAACATCCTCCTCGGAAATGGTGGTGGAAACAAAGCCCTCAACATAGTTGTCTCTTGCAACGAGAGCGGCGCCGAAAGCACCCATGATACCTGCGATATCGGGACGGATGGGCTCCCTTCCGGAAACCAGTTCGAAGGCTCTGAGAACGGCAGCATGATAAAATGTACCGCCCTGTACCACGATCTGGCGGCCGAGCTGTTTCGGATCCGTCAGCTTGATAACCTTGAGCAG
>ONWK01000390.1 GCA_900321505.1 uncultured Eubacteriales bacterium | reverse complement strand
GCTTCAAAATAAAGAATACATATATGATAAATTGGCGGAGGGGTTTCTCTCCGCCATTAATGTCTTGTTATCCTGTGAATAGTAACCACCCGGTTTATCATACCGGGAGGAATGAATACATCCGTTGATTTACTACCTAAAAAATGATAAAATTTAGGTAGTAAATTGGCGAGAGGTATTGTTAGTTATTCTGTAAGAGATGGCGATGAAATACTACGCAAGAGAGAGACACTTCGTTTTTTTGGAAGATGTCTCTCTTTTGTCATTATGAAAAACAGGCTCCGGGGAAAAGTCTCGAAGCCTGTTAGTGGATTCACCTAATCACCCGTTGTCATCCTTCGACCATCGGGGTTTTCCGCGTCACCTTATTTTACTCCATTAATCTCTCTGAACAGATCTGAAATATAAACATCTCTGTACAGATAATAATCCTCCACCCTCTCATATTCAGCATCGTCGACCCATTCTACGATACCACAGGCTCCATACTGGTAGAACGCATCCGCATAACACCATCCGTAACCCATTTTCTTCATATAATCCGTCATATCGATGAAGTTGCTTCGGATCACTTCATTGCTTGCCCTCTTTCTAAGTCTTGTAGTGCCGAATGTGCCCCACTCTCCAACCATGAATCCTACGCCGTATTTCTTAGCGACCTCGGCAGTATCGTTATTAGTCGATTCTCCATTGTATATCTTGTTAAACGCCTTCTCCGCATCATAAGTCACTCCATCGGAGGCGGTATAAGGCCATACAAGTTTATTGATATACTCCTCCTCCGGCAGACTCGGATCATAATATAGCTCACGTGGTTCATACAAATGTGCCGAAAGCGCCACGCCCAGCTTTGCCATGCCTTCTCCGGTGATACCTCCAGAGTGGATGTCGGCCACTATACACCGGTCGGGAGATATTTCGCGGATAGCATCTATAGAAGGTGAAAACCATTCAACATATTGATCTTCTGAAGAAACCCCAGCCTCAACAAGGAGATTAAAATCAAGATATTTGTTGGGAATATTTCTATACCTCTGGGCAATAGCTTTCCAAAGGGCAGCAAATTCTGTCGAATATGAAAGATCAGACAAAACCAGCGTACCTCTTTCCATATCCTCTGAATGTGGCGTTTCTGCCGTCGAACCGCCAACTCCTACACATCGAAGCTGCACATGAATGTCTCTCTCGATACAGTCTGCAATCACTCGGTCGAGTTCCTTTAGCCTCGTTTCATTCAGCTTCCCTTCTTCCGGTACCGGTCCCTGCAGCGTAGAGAAATTAAACATGAGTCCGATAAAATTAAATCCACTGTCCTTCACAGCCTGTATTTCATAATCATACAAATGCTTATCCGGTGTATTCCCGCATGCCTGTGAGGTTACCCACGCCATATCACTTATAAGCACACCGTGCCACTCGGCCGGCAGATTACTGCAGCTGCAGTCAGGTAGGCTGCTCTCCTTACTCAACAGTTCATCCGTAATGATCGTCTTATCATATTCGTAAGTATCGGCGTAGCTGACCATTTCCGCAGGAGCTTCAAAACTTCTGTAATATCTGACCGCCGCCTCCACAGCATCTCTGACCGTCAGTTCCTCGAAGGGTCGGAACTTCATTTCATCATCAAGCTCCACTATCTTCTTGCCATCATAACGGTCGTACATCTTCAGACAGTAATCCACTGCCGGAGTGCATCCGTAATCCACATAGAACTCTTCATTTTCAGCTCCTGTTCCCTGCTCGATATCGCTCAGGTCACGACAGCAACTCCACAAGCCTGATTCGCCAACTTTTCCTTCCATGTCCTCTTTGACGACAAGCGCTGCGTCAGGTCCCTGACTCAAGCTGCGATCGGTGTATGTACAGTTTTCAGCCCAAACATAATAGTTATCGTAATCAAAATCAAAATAGTTTTCGCATTCAGCAAAAAATATTAACTGCGTGAGAAAATACCTTGTAGCCGGCCTGTTATAATCCACTTCGGAATATACTCCCCACTCCATATCCTTCAGGTATCGGCTCTGCTTACCATATCCATGCTGAAAAGAATTCTGGAGGACCCGCGCAGTTTCTTTTCTGGAAATGATCTCGTCAGCGCGTTTATACATCGTATCATTTATTATTCCGACGGATAAAGCATAATCCATCTTGTCCGCAATTACATCCTGTTCGGGTAATATATCACTCTCTGTAGTACTCTCTGTCTCGGAGCTCGCTTCCTCTGTGATATCTACTTCGGTCTCAGTTTGTTTCTCCGTTGTGATCAGTTCCGTGGTACCAGCCGTTGCTGTCGTACTGGTATTTCCTTCACTGTTCCCACAGGAAGACATTAGCATTATACATGCTGATAATAAAACAAATTTCAGTTTTCTTTTCATAGTTAAACCCCCCGATAATAAAAAAGCATCATAAGCAACCACCTATGGTCGCCATGATGCGAAAACAATGTGCAGCTGACTACCATTTTACAGGCTCTGGAGCTTTGCGTCGCAGGGTTTCCCCTGTTTTGCCAAATGTTCACTTATGTTACAAGTATATTCTTATTTTCAAAAACTTTCAATAAAAACCGTTCTAAATGACCGTATAACTTTTCAACTGTTCTTTGAAATTCTGTGTTCTTAAGCGCTTGGTCAGACTTCACAATCTGCAAGAAGATGTTAATCTTCTCATAGAAGAAAGCCGAACCAATCTCCATATTATTCATATCCGCAAAATCGCAGGATACTGACCATGATAAACAGGAATAGCCGCCCCGGTCTTGGACAACTTGAGGGCGGCTATCTCTTAGCATAATCAAGAAGGCCAGACCGTTGCCGATAGCACCTTCTTTATGTCTGAATTTAAGCGTGAACCAAAACTCCTGTCAAACGGAAACTTTATTGATGATGTAAAATTAAAATGAATGCAACCCCTTTGTTGCATTTCAAAAACAGAACTAACCCCCGCCATGGCAGAGCGGAGGTTATTCTTACAGGAGGTATTTTTATCAGTTTTTGTTTTACTCGGTAAAGAGTGCTGTTGAATAGTAGCGGTCTCCGCTGTCCGGAAGAAGCGCAACGATAACCTTGCCTTCATTCTCGGGGCGTTTTGCCAGCTGTATTGCACCAAAGAGAGCTGCTCCCGAAGAGATACCTACGGAGATACCTTCCTTCTTTGCAAGGAGCTTTGCGGTTGCAAATGCATCATCATTGGATGCCTTGAATACTTCGTCAAATACTTTTGTGTTCAGTACATCAGGTACAAAGCCTGC
>ONWK01000056.1 GCA_900321505.1 uncultured Eubacteriales bacterium | reverse complement strand
CGGGAGAACAGCCTTATTATATTCCGGCAGATTCAGCTTCTTTCTCTTCTTCCATACATGGGAGATCAGGAAGAATATCGCCCAGCAGAATATGCTTGCCAGCAGTCCGAGCTTAAAGCCCGGAGACACATATCTCAGCTTTATCTCATGAGTTCCCTCCGTAAGCTTCAGGCCTACGAAGGAATCTCCCAACGAGATGATCTCTGCCTTATTTCCGTCCACCTCAGCCGTCCAGCCCTCATCATAGGGAATGGATGTAAAGAGTATCCCGTCCTTCTTTGCCGTAACGGTTCCGTCAAGCTTGCCGTCACGAACATATGTCACCTTCAGGCCTTCATCGGAAAGGGTGTCATATATTTCATTATACGCATCTTCATTCAGAAGGTAATCATAAAGACTGATGGTCCCGCTTTCGGATGCATCATCGTTGAATTCTACGGTAAGCTCCACCTTATCGCCCGCGTTGAGCTCTCCGAGGTCAAACAGCTGTGACTGGTATCTGGCATTTCCCATCTCCACATCATTCAGCTTATAACGGACCTTCTTTCCTCCGCTCAGCTTAGTGTCAATAACATGAATACCGCTCTCCTCTACAAAAAAGATTGCCGTGACCTTCAGCTTCTTTCCGGATCCGTCCCTCTTGAAATTGATCAGATGCGGACTTCCGTCATTTACCCAGGTCTTGCAGTGCTCACCTGCAGACGCGATAGTCGGCGACAGCCTGATGTATGCCGCGCTCACGCCCGAAAGAGCTTTTGCAAAATTTGTTATGCCCGTGTATCTGTCCGACGATTCGGGATTCCAGCTTAAAATGTCCCCGTCGGCCATATATCCTATGGGAAGCACCCTGGGAGATTCATATACCTTTACGGTAGCATTGTCATAAACCGGCTCTTCCCTTCCTGCAATGCCGGCATAATCCGGACCGTGGACATAGGTATACTGCAGATTTATCAGCATATTAAGCACCGGATTTCCGCCATAGAACAGGAATTCATTGGCGCCCTCGTAGCAGCCCAGCCGGCCCATGGTCCTGACCAGCTGCCCGTTTACCGTAGAGCAGAAGGTCCCTATGCTGTGCATGCCCATATAAGTCGCCTCATCCAGCATGCGGGTCATGGCAAGATCAGACCGCGAGAACAGCGTTCCCTCCATCTCATCCTTAGCATCTATATATTCCGTAGCATCGGCCAGATCAGCCTCATATTCACTGTAATAGCCTCCGCTGGCGACATCCAGCTTATAATACCCCAGAGCGGCATTCGTGAGGATCTCCACTGAAAAAAGGCAGCACAGGATCACACTGGTAACCTTCAGCTTCATTATGCCTCTCTGCCGGAACAGCAGGAACATGAACATGACCGAAATAAGAGCGAATGTGATGATCGTCATCCATTTTCCGGATACTATGCCCGAAGGATCACCCGCCTTGTAGCAGTAGAAATAAAACAGCAGGGACAGAATACCCGCCACCGCAAGACTCCAGACAGGCGTCTGCCTTAAACGCATCAGCGCATCATACGCTACGGTAAGCAGTACAAAAATATACACAAAGGAAAATCTGTTCGGGATTCCGTACTGATCATGGAAGCCATGCCAGAAGAAATTCATGACTGTGTTATTAAAGCTGAACATAAGGAAAGCCAGGAGCAGCAGCTTCCTTATCCTCTCTCCCACCGAAATACGGTTGTTGAAAAGATACAGGAAGAACAGCAGGACCGTAAATGTACCGCAGTATGCATTCAGACCGCCGTCAAAGCTCTGGGTATCTATGGGCTCTGTCAGGAAGAAATGCTGTTTCAGCAGTTTTACAAAATCCCCGTACCATGAGAATTCCGGGAATCCCTTTCCTGCACTCTGCGTCTGCATGATCCCCATGAACGCAGTGACAAGTCCCACCGCGGCCATACCGCCCGCCAGAACGGAATAGCATATAAATGCCCCGGTTTTTCTGAAGAACGCTCCCACGGAACGATGACTGTGTGCCAGGAACCACAGCACTACGAACACGCAGATAATGAACGCAATATAGTAATTGCAGAAAAACGCATAGAAAAAAGATAAAATGTACATCCTCGGACTTTCATTCCTGAAGATCCTCTCCATACCGAGAATGATCAGCGGAAGTACCATGATGCAGTCCAGCCACATCACATTCCAATGATATCCGAGCATATAATTATTTAACGCAAATGCAATGCTGAAGGCCGTGATCAGCCAGTTGTTGGAAGGATTTCCTCCCCGGCGTCTTGAAAGCCAGTAACCGAAAGCCCCCGCCGAAAAGCATATCTTGAAGATAACGAAAAAAGTAAATGCAGAATATATACCCTGCCTTGTGAAAAAAACTATCAGCAGGTTGATGGGGCATGCCAGATAATACGTGGCAAGGGCCAGAAAATTCTGCCCCATACCGATATTCCATGAATAGAAAAGCCCCTGCCCGTTCTGCAGCTTCTCACGCAGCTCCGCATAAAACGGAATATACTGGTGCATACTGTCGATGGTTGAAAATGAATTCGGCCCGAAGGGCGCCACCGACATGATGACCGCAACCAGGATCAGAAAAATAAAAGTGACCAGCACCGCCAGCTGCCAGGACCAGTTGCGCCCCACATAGGGAACCAGCTTCCGTTCAAAGAAACCGTTCTTTTTTATTATCGGTGCCTCATCCACCTGTTCCTCCGGCATATCAGCGATCTCATCGAAAATATCCGCAGCTTCCCCGGCTGCATCCTCGCTTCCGGTATATTCAGTTGTGATATCAAGTTCCTTTTCCATATTGACCTTTACTGTGTCTGACTATAATTGTTTGCACCCTCCGCTCAGCAGCGAAGGGTGCCTGAAGGTGTTGTCTCACTTCTGGTATGCCGCCAGCAGATAGATGAGCGGTGAATTCCAGTAGATGGTTACTTCATTTGTGGAGAAGCTCTGTACATTATCCACATAACACATAGCCGCAGGGCGTCCGTAAAGCACCGCCTTTGCGTAGCTGTCCTCAAGTCCGTTGTCAGCACCGCCGATGAGCATGCCGGGCATAGCCTCTCCCGCTACCTGGGAGGGTCTGTGATGCGGCTGCTGAGGTGATACCGTTCCATAACCCGTAACGAAGCAGTAACCAAGCGGGTTTGCTCCCAGCAGGTAATCCATCTGCTGCTTTCCGAGCACCTCATATTTCTTCTCACCGGTAAGCCTTGCCGCCATCAGCATGAGCATACCGTTGTTTGCTATAGTCATGTTGCTGCCCCATGGATAATTGGAATTAAGCATCATGAAATATTCATCCGCGCGCTCCTCCAGCTGCTTAACACGGTTGAAGAATCTTTCCTCCACCTGACTGTATACATCAGCTATAGCATTCTTATCCACCGTACCGTTCTTAACCGCCTTCAGCAGATCATAGCATGCGTAACCGGTGATATCCGCCCAGCCGAGATCAAAGCCGAGGCTCAATGCCTCATAGCGCTTCATCAGCTCACCCTCCAGGGAAGTATCTCCTGCGAGATAGAGCTCGACTGCCGCCCAGAACCATTCATCGGTAATGGTATTATCCTTATACTCTCCTGTCTCCACGCCCTCCGGATTTGTGAATCCGTAATATGGCTCCTGAAGCCCGGAAAGATATTTCCATGCCCTCTGTGCCGCCTTGAGACATTTATCCGCAAATTCACTGTCAAAGGGCGCATAGACCTTTGATGATTTTGCCATAACCGCCGCGAAATCAGCTGTAGCTGCTATGGAAACGGGTGAAAGCACCAGCTGTTCAACCTCCTCATCAGCCCTTACGGTCTCAGGGAAGTTATAGCAGCTTACCTTATGATACACACCGCCGTTATCCGGATCCTGCATCTTCAGCATCCAGTCCAGCTCATAGCGCGCCTCGTCCAGAATGTCGGGTACGGAATTACCGCTTTCGGGGATACCCATATCATCCGCAGCCACACCGAAATCCTCATATGCAAGGAGCAGATCCTCTATGGTCTTGGCACCTGCCACCACATAACGCCCGTAATCTCCGGCATCATGCCATCCGCCGGTCACATCCAGCTTCTTCGTCTCACCGTAAACTACAGCATCGCCCAGATGGCAGGCAGCATGGCTGAAGGCCCCTGCCTCCGCCTCTGAGAGCTCACAGCCGCAGCGCTGGAGATACAGCATCCTTACAGCAGCTTTATAAACATCGGCATATACGCCGTCTCCGATAACGAAGGGATAACTCTCTCCCACATCAGTGACAACCTTGTAGGTTCCGGGGGTTGTAAGAGCTGAAAAATCGCCGGCACGCACAACCTCATCCGATGCGCTGTGGAAGCCGTATTCACCGAAGCTGCCGGAATAAACCTCAGCTCCTCCGGATACATCAACCACCTTGAATGTATCGGTAGTCCGGGACTTTACGATGACCGTCTTGGTATCATCCGGAAGATATCCGATCTGGCTTACATTTACCTTTGGATAATCCGGAAGTCCCTCAAGCTGCTGGGCTCCGCTGGCATCCTTTACAGTGAGCTTTATATTGTCGAAAGAAATATCATGCTCTCCCGGATCACCGTCCATATCGCTCATGTATCCCATGTTAAATACTATACGCGGTGCGGGATCGGAATCCTCGTTCATGGTGAAATCCACCTCTACGTGCTTCGGCTCAGGTCCGATCTCGATATACTCGCCCGTATATGCATGGAAATCTCCGCCGTTGATCTGCAGACGGTACTCGATCTGGCGCGTGATGGTACTGGAGACATCAAAGCTGTAGGTATATACGCAGCCCTCCAGCAGCTGGAAACCGTCATAATAGATCTGATTCGCATAGTCCACCGAACCTATTCTCTGAATGTGAACTACAAGGCTGTTGTCCACATTTTCCATCTCGAACTTGCCGCCCTTGGTATATATGTCGAATTTTCCCGTATCGCCTTCATCAAAGTTAATGTCCACTATAACCTGCCCGTCCTTTACGTTGATCTCCTGCTCTGTTGCCTCTTCAGTTGCTGTCTCGGACTCCTTCTCTGTCTCCGTTTCGGCTTCGGTCTCCTTCTCCGTTACATTTTCCGTTGTCGAAGCAGCCGTTGTCTCCGTACCGCTTTCGGTTGCGGTTTCCGTGCTGCCGCCTGAGCCGCATCCCGTAAGCAGCATTGCTCCGGTCAGCGCCATGGCCATTATCCGTCCTGATCTTATCTTCCTCATATTCCCCTCCTGCTGTTCCGATGATTTCTTTTTATGTACGTCCCTTCCGGACTCTTTTATTGCCGTGAGTGTAAATGTCCCGCCGTCTGCGGCGAGATATTTTACTGCCCGGAACGCCTGTTAGCCTTCAGATATTCCAGTACCTCTTCAAGCTTCATATCTCCGCCGAATATATCCAGTGCGCTTCCTATGGTTACATCCAGCCTGTCCCTGCCCGCTTCTCTCAGCAGCTCAAGGTCCTCAAAGCTTCCCACTCCGCCTGCATAGGTTACGGGGAAGCTTCCGTCCGCCCAGTTTCCAAGCAGCGCTGCAAGCTTACTGTCGATCCCCTGTCTTCTTCCTTCCACATCCACGGCATGGATAAGATATTCATCCGCATAGCTGCTGAACATCTGCAGGGTATCGGCATCAACTGCAGTTTCCGTAAGCAGCTGCCACCGGTCGGTTGCTATCCTGTAGCCTTCCTCCGTATTCCGGCAGCTCAGGTCAAGGACCAGGTGCTCCTTTCCCACCTCATGTATCAGCCTCTCCAGCCTGTCCATATCGATATGTCCATTCCGAAAAACATATGAAGTCACAACAACATGCGTAGCGCCCATTTCCAGGAAATCCGCCGCATTTTCGGCATTAACCCCTCCGCCTATCATAAGCCCTCCGGGATATGCGGACAGTGCATCACGTGCAACCTTAAGGTCTGCATCATATTCCGGAGTCCCAGCAGGATTAAGCAGGATGATATGCCCTCCAGGAAGCTCAAGATCACGGTAGAGTCCGCCGTAAAAGGCGCCTCCCTCACCTGCCACAAAATTCGTGGCCGATACTCCGGAATCGGACAGGGTCCCTCCCACTATCTGCTTTACACAGCCGTTATGGATATCTATACACGGACGAAAACGCATGAAATGCTCCTTTCATAAACACATCCACAGATTATAACATAATAAAAGGACAAATTGAAGTCTGTTTCTGGATGTGATATAATATTTCAGTTTCCTTTGCTTTTGTTGCAAAGTATCCGGAACAAAGGGAAGCTGAACAATATTATTTACAGGCCTATGGGGGAAGAAAATGACCAATTACGCTTTATTCAACAAGATACAGGAATCACTCCGTCTGGCGGATCAGGTATCCAACAGCGGCGTAATGCCTGCAGGAAGCATGAGCCTCAGGGACATGCTGAAATTCGATTATCTGCTCTATCTCGGTTTTTTATATGAGCCTGACGGTTCCGATACCATGTATGAGCGAAGGTTCATCATGGAGTATCTCACCATGGTCATTGACACAGGCAAATTTCTGCAGCTGAGATATGACCGCTGCACAAAACCGGAATTCATCAATACCGTTCCGCGGTCACTGACTTATTTTGCAAAATATGATCTGTCCGGCGGAGCAAGAAGAGATGCCTTTGGCCGTACCGCATCAAGGATGGTGGTTGATACCTTTAACGAAATGGGTACCGAATTCACCTCCGGCAGCAGCGGCAGTTCGGTTACCGAGATCAGCAATCTGTCCAACTATTCCATCATGCTGAATAATTTCCTGAAGGAATACGGCTTATACAATAACGGCGCTCCCGGAGAGCTTATCTCCGCAGACTCCATTAATGCCGCCAAGCTGAACGGTTCCTTCCGTAACCCCAGGAGCGTTACCGCATCCAACACTCCGCGCCACCAGCTAAAATCCGAAGGTAAGGCCGGTGATAATGCAGTTGTGGCTCCAAAGGTAAAGACTGAAGAAAAGGAAAAGACCCTCGAAGAGCTTATGGAGGAGTTGGACTCTCTGGTGGGCCTGGATGCCGTAAAGCAGGATCTCACGAACCTT
>ONWK01000283.1 GCA_900321505.1 uncultured Eubacteriales bacterium | reverse complement strand
TATCCGCAATCCTGCGCGGACTGGGAAGCTCGGAGCATCGTAGAGACCGGTAGGGTGCAGACGGTGCGATAGGACACGCATATCATTGAAGAGGTTGGCTACGGCATTTGGCGCGGCCGGCTATTATTGTGTCTCTTGTCAGACCTCCATTCTTATACAGATTACTATTTGCTCATTTCAGTCATAGAATAATGATGGCACGCTTATATCGAAATCTAAACATCACGGTTCTTGATAGCAGGTTACCTTTTGGGGATAACAGTCATATTAAGATAAACGATAAGGTATAATCAAACTTCAAAAACTTTCACGCTATGCCTACTTGGATTATCATCATTCTGGTTGTCGCCGTAATCGGCGGAATCATCGGGTTCATCGGGAGCGAAGATGGCTCTCGTAAGGAAGGAGCAGCTGCAGGAGCTGTATATGGAGCCATTGGTTGTGGTCAGGTTTTGTTGCACCTCTTTCTTTGGGGACTCGGAATCTTGTTAGTTTTGAAACTCTTCGGAGCAATCTTCGGTTAGGAAACAATATACATAATAACTTTCACGCAAATGAAAAGAATCTTTACCCTTCTGGCAGCCATTATGCTGACCACCTTGAGCGTTAATGTTTACGCGCAGAAGAACAAAACAGAAAATGAATACAATCTCAAGAAGGCCTATGAAGTCCTTAGTGAGGAAAACGACGAGGCCAAGGCGCTTGACCTTGTGAATAAGCAACTCCGAGAGACGCCGGATAATGTGGATGCATTAATCCTGCGCGTCAAACTGAACCGTCGCAAGCATGAATATGGCCAGGCGCTTCAAGACCTCAACCACGCTCTGAAAGTGAATAAACCCAAGAAGACAGACTTGGCGAATTCAACGATTCATTGGTGGAAAGCATATATATATCATGACATGGGAGACATTCAGAGTTCTGTCTCCTCTTTCAAAACTGCTTACGAACTGGCCCAAAAAGACGACAAGGATAATTTACAGAGTATCTCATTCGACTATGCTCAATCTCTGTATGACCTTGACGATATTACGGGGGCAGACATCATCTATACGAAGATGCTCAAAGAAGATGAGGCTGACCAAGGAGCGATGATTGGTCTGTCACGTAATATGATTAAGCGAGAGCAGTACAAAGAAGCGCTTGAGCTGCTTGATAAATGTCAGAAATATGATGCCGACTATGCCGAAATCTATCGATTCAAGATGTCGGCATATGATAAGCTCGGTGAGACGAGCAAAGCAATTGATGCGGGCTTGGAATGGTTTGACAAATCTGATGACGCAAACACTGATTCTATCATGAAGATATTGACAAAACGACCGAACTATTCAGAAGCCAGTCTTAAATCTCGTGCCAAGAAAAGCGACAGCCCCTTCCTTTGGAAAGCATTTCTGTGCCAGTTCTATGAAGCAACACATCAGTATGCTGAGGCGGTAAAATCTTACAATGAACTGGAGTCTGAATTCGGACATTACGATCAGATCAACGTATATCGGAGTGACTGTTACAGTGAATTGGGACTCAATGAGATAGCCATTTTCGACATCTCCAAAGTCATGGAAAAGGAAACGAATTGGGAGACTCTTTGCCGTAGAGGGGATTATTATCGGCTTGCCGGAGATATTGATTCTGCCATTGCTGACTTCTCGGCAGCCATTGAAGATTCTCCAGAAATCGGATTTACCTACTATAGGCGCGGTTGGTGCTATGAAATGAAGGGAGATGGAAAGAAAGCATTGGAAGACTACAACATGGGTATTGAAATGACGGATGAATATCCTTACCTGTATCTAATGCGTGGGGAACTTCTCCTTGAACAGGGGAATAAGACTGAAGCAGATGCTGACTTCGAGAAAGTATTGCAGTTAGACACATTGGCCGATGGAAGCAGTTGTCGT
The DNA here is from genome assembly GCA_900321505.1 of uncultured Eubacteriales bacterium. Lineage (GTDB taxonomy): Bacteria > Bacillota > Clostridia > Lachnospirales > Lachnospiraceae > Eubacterium_Q. The sequence continues at coordinate 248 of ONWK01000283.1, read as the reverse complement.
ATGTATGCCCTTCATTTCCTGGGGAAGGAAAATGAAGCTGAGGCCTGGATGGATAAAGTTGTCGAATCAGACCCTGAGGATGATGGGAACTACTACGATCGTGCATGTCTCTACTCACGGATGGGAAGGCTCGATGAATCCATCGACGCCCTGAGAACTGCTTTTGAAAAGGGTTATCGTAGTTTCTCTCATATTCGTTTGGACGATGATCTAGACGCTGTTCGCAATCTCCCGGAGTTTAAAGCGCT
>ONWK01000297.1 GCA_900321505.1 uncultured Eubacteriales bacterium | reverse complement strand
TCATCCGGTTTATTCCGTAAGGGAGCATCGGACAGGGAAATCATGAGCATGCCGGGAACAGAACTGGTGTTCCTGGACTTGTACCACCCGTATGTTGCTTCAGGATCTTCCGGATCACCGTATGTTCCGTAGATGTATGTCTCGTCCATTCCGTAGATATTGGTCATTTTCACTGTGCACCCGGTTCTTCCGATAGCGGTAAAGCCGTCGGGAAGCGTTTCATAGGGAGCAGTGGAAAGCCTGGCCAGGTGATTCTTATCGTTTTTTGCCGGCGTTGGATCCGGAATGGAGATGATATACCGCTCATTTTCTGTTCCTGCGTCCGCGACAGATACTTCCGCGGGGAAATATCCCGTTTTCTTCCCGATTGTTCCGTAAAGCCGGAATGATGTTTCGGACTCGCCGGATTGGAATGCAAGAACCGGGTAATCATATCCGGGAATCCGGATTGGGGTATAAATCGAATCGTATGTGTTTCGTTCTGCAGGGATAAATCCTGCTGTCTCCAGATTGTCCGTGGTATTGTTGAGCGCTTTTGCCGGAGATACGAACTGAATGGTGATTAGGAGAACACTGAGCATCATCAGCATTATCCTGGACGTTTTCTTCATGACAAACCTTCCTCTCTGCAGCGTTATCTTGTTTCGAATGGTGTTGAAACCTTGCCGCTGCATATATGTTACTGATTGTCAAGAAGATAATTGTGAAAAAAAGCCGTATTGCAAATTAATCGACATCTATTTTTGAGAATATGATTCTATCAGGAGAAACAAAGAATTTTAAAGAAGATGGGAGATGTTATGGCAGATAATTCAACGGGATTCCAGATATGCAACCTGAAGGCCGATCCGATGCCTTGATTTGCTACTGGACAATTTAACTGAAAACAAAATATTGTCCAGTAGCGATGGACAATTCTTGCGATTTGTGCTAAAATGTCCAGTAGAATCAAGCTTGAATTATGGGTGGGGCATGAGATGATTAAGCGGCAAAAATATATGGAACCGATCAGGGAATTTTACGACGGAGATCTGATTAAGGTTATCACCGGAATTCGCAGATGCGGTAAATCCGTTATCTTAAAGGAAATAATGGAAGAAATCAGAGAACGTTCTGACAACATTGTTTTCCTTGATTTCGAAGATACTGCCGTCTTGAATTCCATCCCGGATGAAATGGCGCTTCTGAATTATATTGAAAATCATCGTAGAGAAGCACTGTGCTATGTATTTCTGGACGAAGTGCAGCGGGTAGATGGATGGGCGGGAGCATGCAGAACGCTCCGGATCAGAAACTGTTCCGTCTTTATCAGCGGGTCAAATTCCAAGCTTTTATCTCGTGAGTTTACGAAGGAACTATCCGGAAGATACGTACCTTTCCGGATTCGACCCTTCGTATACCGAGAACTTGCAGAATATGGAAAAGAACTTGGGAAAGAGGTCTCACTTACAGATTACATCATCTGGGGTGGATTCCCGAAGAGAATCGAATACAGCGGTGAAAGCGGTCAGCGGATTTATCTGAACGAACTGAATGAAACGATTATCCTGAATGACATCATTAACCGATACAAAATCAGAAAGACTGAAGTGTTCAAACGTCTGGCCAACTTTGTTTTTTTGTCAAACGGAAGAATCTTCTCTGCCAGGTCTGTGGAGAAATATATGAAAGGGGCGGGCCTGCCGTGCTCAGTTACAACGATCACCAAATATATCGGATATCTGGAAGAAGCCTATGCGATAGAAACTGTGAAGCGGTATTCCGCAAAGTCCAAGCGAGAATTGGAGTATTATCTGAAGGTTTATAACGAGGATGTTGCGTTGAATTCCATCCGTGTCATGAATAACCGCTATGATCTGACCCACAATTTTGAAAACGTTGTATACAATGAGCTCCTTTATATGGGGTACAATCTCCAGGTTTTTTACGATGGTTCGCATGAAATTGATTTTGTAGCCGACAGGGGAAATAAGCAGTATTATATTCAGGTTGCTTATTCTGTGGCTGAAGAGAAGGCGTATGAACGGGAGTTTGGGGCTTTTGCC
>ONWK01000071.1 GCA_900321505.1 uncultured Eubacteriales bacterium | reverse complement strand
GATCCGGAGCAAGGAACTTGAGATCGAAATGATGAAGGAACTGGCTCAAAGTGTTCATTCTCCGCAGATGGGCAGCGTTCCGGCTTCGAAAGGGTCCGGGAACTCTTATGTGGAAAAGGCAGTTATAAGATATGTGGATGAGGAGCGGAAACTGGAACGTGAGAGGCAGGAGCTGATCCTGAAAAAGCAGATGATCTACCGATTGATCGAGTCTGTTCCAAACAAGAAATACCGGCAGGTGCTCCGTTTCCGGTATTTGAAAGGTTACTGTTGGAAGGATATCGCTGAAGAGGTGGGCTGCGGGATAGACAATGTATATACGATCCATCGGAAGGCAATCGACAGTATCCTGCTCGACCTCCTTCCAAAGGATGCATAATGGAAAAAGCGCCAAATCGTAAAAAAACTGTGATTTGGCGCTTTTACTTTGCAACAACCTGTCCGGAAACAGGGATACATTGTACCTCATTTTTCGGATATCATGATTAACAGTCATTACAGTAAATTACAGTGATTTACAGTTTTTAACAGTTAATTACAGTTATTTCCATCTTCTAAAGGATTTGCGGGTGTGATATGGTAGAGTGGACGAATAAAGGGAGAGGCGAAGAACCTTTCCCTTTTCGTGTTCTATGAAACATTCGGAAGGAGGGAAGTGAATGACTGTGAAGGAACAGCTGGAGAGAGCTTTCTGGCATCACCAGCAGGTAAGGGCGAAAATGGTTCAGTTGGATCGTCTCAGGGAACTGAAGAAAAATATGGATATGATCAAATTTGAACCCATAGAGCCAAAGAAACCGCCGGTAGGCAGACCGGAGGATGTGGAGAACAGTATCGAGGAAATGATCGAGATCCTGAGTGATGAGATCCTGGATCTGTTTGGCCGCCGGTGGGAGATCATCGATATGATCAACAGCCTTAAGAATGTAAGGCAGCAGCTTGTGATGGTGATGCGGTATCTCTGCAGTGATGACTGGGAGGAAATCGCAAGGACTATGAACTGCACATGTGATGAAATCCAGCAGCTGCATGACAAGGCGTTAAGTAATCTGGAGAAGATCCACAAGCAGCAGAAGAAATCAGGGAAGTAACGGTTTATCTGCAGGAGGAAAAGAGTAGGTCGCTGAAAGGCGGCTTTTTTTAATGCTTAAGAAGAAGGAGAAAAGCATATGTTTAAACGACTGATAGCCACTTTACTGGCAGGTACAATGGCGCTTACATCCATGCCGCTTGATTCGGCTTTTACCGGGTTACGGGATATGGTGCTGGAAGCGACGGAAGGAGAAGTTGGAGAAAATGCAGAGACGAACAGTGTATCATCTGAAGCTGTGGAAGATTTCCATGAAAATGCTGGGGCTGAAATTGCTTCGGAAGATGATGAAATGTCAGAGGAAATCGCATCTTCTGGTGAGGAATCTGATGTGGAAGCATCAGAAGATCAGAGTGTTTCGGTAGAAGATGACGATACAGAGAGCGTATCTGAGGATGAGAATGCATCTGAGGATGAAGAAGTCTCGGAAGATACAGGAGCATCCGACGAGGAGAGTGCTTCTGAGGGTGCAGAGATATCAGAAGATACAGAGGCCTCCGAGGAGGAGAATGCATCTGAGAACGAGGAGCCTTCGGATATTTCCGAAGAAGAGTCAGCTGAGGAAGCAACAGAAGAGCAGGTTGCTCCTGAGAGAATAGCATCCTTCACTCAGGCTGTAGATGGCGTTGATACCTACGGCGTGGATTTCTCTTCCTGTGAATTGATGATCGGGACAGAGGATCCGACTATCCTGACCTGGGATACGGAAGTTCTTTCCGAGTACCGGGGTGTGTACCTCACCAGATATGCATCCGTTGAGGAAACCCGGAACGCTTATACTTACTACTATGACCGTGCAGAGTTTGTTTCGTCCAATATTACTTTCCGTGTGGCAGACACGGAGGATGTCCATGAATCTGAAGAATCGGAAGATAGTCAGAATGCCGATAATTCAGAGGATGGATCCGAAGATGATTCGGAGGATGACCTAAAGGAGTCAGATCAGGAGAATCATCAGGAGTTTTCAGAAAATGCAAATGTAACAGATAATACAGATGGTAAAGATATTACAGACAATACAGATCATGCAGAGAATGACGCTCAGGATAGTGCTGACCTCTCCAATCTGAACGAAGGCGACGATGCCCTGTCAAATTTGAACGAGCTTTCTGCCCTGAACTCCGCTCCGGCAGGAACCATCGCTCTGATCGATACCGGCGTGAACGCTTCCGGTCTTGTAGGTTCTGTTTCTGTCCTTGGCGGTTCTGATTCCGACGACAACGGTCATGGAACCAAGATGTTTAGCT
>ONWK01000060.1 GCA_900321505.1 uncultured Eubacteriales bacterium | reverse complement strand
GTTAACCGGTTTAATATTTTTGCAGGGTGTATTATGAGCGAGTACAGAGAAAAAGCGGAAAAGCTGATCACATATCTTGGGGGAAGAGATAACATTGAATCTGCTTTTAATTGCATGACAAGACTCAGGATAATAGTGAGGTCGGAGGAACCGGTGGATGAATCCGAACTTAAGGCTGCAGCGGATGTCATGGAGGTGGTTCATGACAGGGAGAATGCCTATGAGATAGTTGTGGGCCCCGGAAAATGCAGGAAATATGCGGATGCTTTTCATGATGCCGGCATCGGCTCCGGCGTGAGTAACGAAGCGGGATTTCATCGGGAATGGAAGAGTCAGCGGAAGAGCAGCAGAGTCAAAAGTGCATTAAAGACAGTGGGTGACATTTTCGTTCCGCTCATTCCCGGGATTGTAACTGCCGGACTCTGCGCGGGTTTTGCAGCCCTGATCACGCAGCTTGTTCCGGACTATGCGGATAATGACTTCTGGAATCTGGTATATCAGTTCCTGACTCTGATACAGACCGCGTTTATGACATATATAACTGCGTGGGCCGGGTATCGGGCAGCAGAGCGGTTCGGAGCAACGCCTATAATCGGCGGAATGCTGGGGATGATCACATCACTGGATGGTATCAATTCCATATCGGAGATTCTGGGGCTTGCAGACAAAGAAACTCCGCTTAGTTCCATGCTGCATTCAGGTAAGGGCGGAGTGCTGGCAGTGATCTTTGGCGTGCTCATCATGTCATATGTTGAAAAATGGATCCGTGCCCGCATGCCTGAAAGCGTGGATATGATATTTACGCCATTTCTGACGCTGATTCTGTGTGTGATCCCGTATGTACTTATCATCATGCCTCTTTTTGGATTTGTTTCAAGTGGGATAGCCTGGGTTTTCGGCGAAGTATGCATGTCAGAGAGTATATTTGTTCGTTTGCTGGTTGGATATGTTTCTGCATTTCTTTTTCTTCCGCTTGTCGCTTCAGGAATGCATCATGGACTGATAGCGTTGTATACCGTACAGCTGGAGGAACTGGGATATGTTACTCTTTATCCCGCCTTTGCCATGGCTGGAGCCGGTCAGGTGGGAGCAGCTCTGGCACTTCGGAAGAAGGCAAAACGCACGGGAAATTCGGAACTGTGTTCAGTGATAAATGGTGCGCTTCCTGCGGGTTTGCTGGGCGTAGGGGAACCGTTGATCTATGGCGTGACACTTCCGCTCGGGAAGCCGTTCATTACTGCAGGTCTTGGTGCAGGCTTCGGCGGTGCCTTTGTAATGGCTATGGAGGTTGCATCCACCACCTGGGGCCCCTCTGGCCTGCTGGGAATATTTGTTATGACAGGCGGCCCCGGAGGAGCGGTTAAGAGTGTGCTTTTTTATGTGGCAGGTCTGTTCATATCCTATGTATGCAGTTACCTGATCACTTATTTTGCTATTCGGGATAGCGAGTTAATACCCGGAAGAGCAGTCTCGGCTCATACCCCGGACAGAAATGCAAGACGCAGAGTAAAACACGGAGACACACTGTCCGTACTGAGGGGCAGCACTGTTATTTCTCCCGTAAGCGGGGAAGTGTATCCTATGGAGGATATACCGGACGAGGTATTTGCTGCCGGCGTTCTGGGTCCTTGTATAGGGGTTTTGCCGGAGAAGGGTATATTCTATGCACCCTGTGACGGTACGGTCAGTTCAGTTGCTGATACAGGGCATGCAGTTACATTTACCGCAAATGACGGCCGCAGCATCATGCTTCATGTCGGGATCGATACCGTGAAGCTTAACGGCCGGGGATTAGATGTACGGGTTAAAGAAGGCGATACCGTAACTAAGGACAGGATCATTATAAAAGCCGATCTGAAGCTGATACGGGATGAGGGATATTCTCCCATGGCGATTATAGTTCAGCTTGAGGAGAGTGAGTGAGGGGGCATAACAACGTCTCCGGAGAAGCCATCGTTTCCTATGACCCGGAAAACTACAGCGGATGATCGCCTGATAAAATCTCAATGAAAGAGAGGATCGCAGCATGGAATATCAGCCAAAAGAAACAGTTCTTGCTATGTGTTATGATTTTGATAAGACACTGTCTCCGACAGATATGCAGGCACAGGGATATATTCAGTCCGTGGGCTATGATGTGGCGGAATTCTGGAAGAAGACCAATGATCTGGCCGCCGGAAACGAGATGGATGGTAACCTTGCCTATATGTATGTGATGATGGATGAGGCGAGGGGAAAACTGGTATTCAACCGTAAAAGTCTTGAGGAATACGGCAGCAGAGTGCAGCTCTTCCCCGGGGTGTCTGAATGGTTTGGGCGGATCAATGAGTATGGCGGCGAGAAAGGGATCACCGTTGAGCATTACATCATTTCCTCCGGGTTGAAGGAGATGATCGACGGGACGGAGATCGCAAAAAAAGGCGCCTTTAAGAAGATCTACGCCAGCAGCTTTTACTATGATGAGCGCGGCGTGGCTGTCTGGCCGGCCCAGGTCATCAATTATACAAATAAGACCCAGTTCCTGTTCCGTATTGAAAAGGGTGTCCTTGACGTAAATGACAATGGCGTCAATGAGTATTTTGCACCTGAGAATCTGCGCGTTCCCTTCCGAAATATGGTTTATATAGGCGACAGTGACACGGATATCCCATGCATGAAGCTGGTGAATGTGAACGGCGGTCATTCGATTGGCGTATACAATCCTGAAACCATGAATAAAGAGCGTGTCCATAAAATGCTTCGCGACAACCGGATCCGATATTTCGCTCCGGCTGATTATCGTGACGGTTCGGAACTGGACTGTCTGGTGAAGGCGATCATAGATAAAACTGCAGCCTATGAAAAACTGGAAACCAAACATGTTGCAGATGTCTATGAGACCCGTTAGGAGCTGCTCATAATCCCCATATATCACTAATTATGGGAATTAGGTGCCACAGCTTAGTTTTCGGATACAAGTAAAGAAAAGTGCTTGACGAATCCTTATTCGGGTGCTATCATACTGTTCTGCGTGACTATCGTTAATGATTCCACATGCCCGGCTTTTCGAAGCTGACCGTGTCTTGGCTAAATGGGATCCGCTATATATAACTCATTTACATTTTTTGGAGGTACAGAGCTTTGGCAAACATTAAATCAGCTAAGAAAAGAATCCTGGTAGCAAAGAAGAAAGAGCTTCGCAACAAGTCTACAAAGTCAAAGATTAAGACCCTTGTAAAGAAGGTTGAGGCTGCTATCGAGGCAGGAAACAAGGCAGAGGCAGAGGATGCGCTTCGTGTAGCAACATCTGAGATCAGCAAGGCTGCATCAAAGGGTATTTATCACAAGAATACAGCATCCCGTAAGATCTCACGTCTTTCTCTTGCTGTAAATAAGATCGCTTAGTTTTAAACTGGGACATATTAAAAAGAGAACCGCCGGAAGTACACCACGGCGGTTCTTTCTTTAGTTATCCGACAGAAGCATCAGCACCAGCTGCTCCAGTGAGTTGCGGTCCGACAGTACGCCCTGCTGTATCTTTATCGAAGCTTCGAAGCCTGCATCTGCATAATGCAGAAGCTGCTCATAACTGCAGCTGTTTGCCTGGGCCTCGTATCTTTTAAGATAATAGGGCGAAACTCCTGCGAGACGCGCAAAATTGTTTCTGGGAGTACCATCCTTCTGCATATGCTTGATACGGAGAAGGATAAGGTACTGCCGGCGTATCAGAGCGATTATCTTCATGGGAGGCTCCTTCAGATACAGCAGATCGCTGTAAAGCTGAAGGCTTTTTTTCTTATCCCGCGAAGAGAGCGCATCTATCATTTCAAATACTTTTTCCTCGACCTGTGAGATACAGATATCCTCCACATCCTTTACAAGAATGCGGTCCCGCCCCATGGTATATGAGATAAGCTTCTCCATTTCGTTTTCAAGAGACTGCATGTCCCTTCCGGCTGCGTCAAGGAGTCTTTCCGGAACCCGCTTCTCGATGGGAAGACCGGTCGAGGAAAGCCTGCCGGTTATCCAGGAAATAAGGTCTGAGTCATCGGGAATATCAAAGGAGTAAGCGGCCTCCGCCTTGTCAAAGAATTTATAGAGCCGCCCGCGCTTATCCACGCCTTTAACCATGCCGGTGCTTTTCTCCTGATCCGGCTCAATGAATATCAGGACAGTAGAATCCGCGATCGTCTTAAGTCCTTCTTCAAGGGCTTCGGGAGCCTTGACGAAGAAACCGCTTTCCTCAACCAGTATGACGCGGCGCTCGCTCAGAAAAGGAATGGTACGCGCAAGGTCAAGGAGTGAAGGGATATCAATCTTATCACCGGAAAAGGCTGTAAAATTCATGTCATCACCTTCAGCGACCAGGGCAGACAGCAGCTTTTTCTTATATTCGCGAAGCAGATAACGTTCCGAACCGTAAAGAAGGTATAATTGTTTGAAATCGTCCGCTTCCAGTTCTTTTTTCAGTTGAAATATGCCTCTGGAGGCTTTCTTTTCAGCCATTTTCTCTCTCCCCGGAGGATCACCTCCGGCATAATATGATGTGAGTAACTATTCAGCGCCCTGCACCTCTGGCCATCCCCGGGAAAACATAAAAACCAGTCTGGAAAGCAAGCTTTCCATCCGTGATTTTTATGTTTTCCCGGGGCGCTGAATAGATACACCCTAACTGGTAAAGCAATTCTACCATGTCTTCACAGGACATGCAACAACCCGCCTAAAAGCAGGTTGAAACAAAGGTATGAAAATGGTAGAATAACTAAAGATAGTTTTTCGCCGGGGTTTAAGCTCCGGGATGCTAATTTTGAGGAGGGTTATAAATGGACGGAAGACTGCATAACTGGATCAACTGGATCCTTTATGATGAGCTGATGGAGGGGAAGATCAACGCACCAAAGCATCTTTTGGGCATCCATGATTATGGTGACGGACAGGTTATTACCTGTTTTAAGCCTCATTCTTCAGGGGTTTCGATAAAGACACCTGCGGGTAAGACCCTGACACCCATGGAGAGAATAGGGGATGACGGCTTTTATGGCATTTATTTCCCGAAGAAGAAGATCAAAGGCAATAAGTACCGCTTCGTAACGGATTATTACGATGGAACCTCCGTTGAGACAGCAGACTGCTACAGCTTCGACGGACTGATCACTGATTATGATGCTTACCTTTTTGCAGAGGGTAAGAACTATGATATCTACAACAAAATGGGCGCTCACCCCATGACTATCGACGGCGTGAAGGGTACCTACTTTGCTGTATGGGCACCCGATGCAAGACGTGTATCCGTTGTCGGTGATTTCAATATGTGGGACGGTGCGCTGAATCCGATGCAGATACATCCGGCATCGGGTATATATGAGCTTTTCATTCCGGATGTTATGCCCGGCGCGGTATATAAATTCCAGATCCTGACACGCTTCGGGGATATACTTTACAAGGCCGATCCTTACGGGAACCAGGATCAGGTACGCCCCGACAACGCGAATATCGTTGCGGATCTTACCTATACCTGGAATGATAATGAATGGATAGAGAAGCGTAAGAAGGTTGACAGGGTTTCAAGGATCAAGCAGCCCATGTCAATCTACGAGTGTCATCTGGGTTCCTGGAAAAAGAAGATCGAGGATTCCGATTTCGGTTTCTATAACTACAGGGAAATGGCTCAGATGCTGGGCGATTATATCACGGAAATGGGTTATACCCATATCGAGCTTATGGGTATCGCAGAGTATCCCTTTGACGGCTCCTGGGGTTATCAGGTGACAAATTACTTCGCTCCGACCTCACGTTACGGTACTCCCGCTGACTTTATGTATTTCGTGGATGAAATGCACAGACGCGGCATCGGCGTTATCCTTGACTGGGTACCGGCACATTTCCCGAGAGATGCTCACGGACTCGGACGTTTCGACGGCATGGCTCTTTATGAAAATGCAGATCCCAGAAAGGGCGAGCATCCCGACTGGGGAACATATATCTTCGACTATGGCAGAAATGAGGTTTCCAACTTCCTTACATCAAATGCTCTTTTCTGGGTGGAGAAGTATCACATCGACGGACTTCGTGTGGATGCGGTAGCTTCGATGCTGTATCTTGATTACGGCAAGAGAGACGGAGAATGGGTAGCGAATAAGGACGGCGGCAAGGAGAATCTTGAAGCCATAGCCCTGCTGCAGAATATAAACAAGGTTATGGAGGAGAGAAATCCCGGCGCTTATCTGATCGCCGAGGAGTCCACTGCTTGGCCGGGAGTTACGGCTCCTGCAGATATGAAGGGACTCGGCTTCCTTTTCAAGTGGAACATGGGATGGATGAACGACTTCCTTGAGTATATGAAGCTGGATCCGTATTTCCGTAAGTTCAACCATAACCGGCTTACCTTCAGCCTTTCCTACACCTATTCGGAGAATTACATCCTTGTGATCTCTCATGATGAGGTGGTTCATCTGAAATGCTCCATGCTGAACAAGATGTCCGGTCTGGAATTCGATAAATTCGCAAACCTGAGAACCGCCTATGGTTTCATGTGCGGACATCCGGGCAAGAAGCTTCTTTTCATGGGACAGGAATTCGCACAGCTGAGAGAATGGTCCGAGGCAAGAAGCCTTGACTGGTATCTGCTGGATGATCCGATGCATAAGGGTATGCAGGATTTCGTAAAGGATCTGAACCATATGTACACGAAGTACGATGCCCTCTATTATAATGACAATGATGTTATGGGCTTCGAGTGGACAAAGGTTGATGATGCCGAATCCGGTGTCGTTGCCTTCGTAAGAAGAGGAAAGACAGCAAAGGATCAGCTGCTGTTCATCTGCAACTTCGTTCCGGTGGAAAGAAAGGATTATCGTATCGGTGTTCCGTGCCTTACGACCTATAAGGAGCTTCTCTCTTCGGATGATCCGAAATACGGAGGACTGGGACGGAATAATACAAAGTCTGCAAAGGCTGAAAAAATACCCTGCGACAGATCGAAGCAGTCCATAGTCCTGGATGTGCCTCCGCTGTCTGTAACGGTGATGAAATATGACTTTAAGGAATCAGCAAAATGATACGCCTGTATCCATAGACAGGAAGAACAGTACCAGGATCATAGTAAAATGGATCATTATCCTTGTTGTTATGGTCGGAGTGTATTTCTGGCAGCAGGATCTTTTTCATGACGCATTCAGGGAGATCGCGGAAAGACCGCTGTATCTGGATATACTCAGCATGTCAGCCGCACTGGTATACTTCCTGGTGGAGGGCGGGATCATCAGCCGTATGACAAAATATGCGGCTGCCCGCATGCCCTATTGGAAAGGCGTAAAGGTTGCCCTTATCTGTGCATTTTACCGTCTGGTTACTTTGGGAACCGGAAACGGGATCATGCAGGTTTACTATTATAACAAAGAAGGCATACCGGTCTCGGAGGGGACCGGTATGTCTTTGGTTCAGTATACATTTCAGAAGATCACCGTGGGTATCCTCGGTATCATAGGTTTTATCATTCTGCTCTGCACAGGTCAGCAGGGAATCCTTGAATATAAAAAATATCTGTATCTGGGTGTGGTGATGATCAGCCTTATCGTAACGGCGCTGATCCTCATAACTACGTCAAAATGGATCGCGGGGCTGGCGGAGCGTATAGTAAACCGGCTGCTGAGGGAAGGCACGAGGTTTGCGGATAAGAGGGAAAGCCTTATCGGACAGATACGGTTATTCAATAAAGAGGGAAGGTCCATCTGGGGTCATCCCGGGATGGCGTTCTCCATAATAGGCTTGAACATCCTTAAACTGGGAAGCTGGTATATTATTCCGGGGATACTTTTCTTTGCCGGGGATATGGAGAATATGTTCATATCGCTGTGTCTGATGGCAGTCGTTTTTATGATCAGCGGCGTTATGGTCTCGCCGGCCAGCATCGGAACACTTGAATTTGTCTTTATTTTATTATATACTTCAAGGGTTGCCGAAGAAGTTGCTGCGGCAGGCGTTATCCTTTACAGGTTCTTTACCTGGATAGTTCCCTTCATGATAGGCGCAGTCCTGTCGGGACTGGACAGGGGCGGCAGGAAGCGTGTGGAGGAAGATTGCACGAAAGCTGCAGATGCTTCAACGGTATCTAAAGGGGAAAGAGAGGAATAAAAAATGACAACGGCACAAATCGGTATTCTGGTTGCCATAGGAGTCTATCTGGTCGGCATGCTGGTCATAGGCTTTTTATCATCCAGAAACACAAATGATGTCGGAGACTTCTATCTGGGCGGACGTAAACTTGGGCCCTTTGTTACGGCCATGAGTGCGGAAGCATCGGATATGAGCTCGTACCTTCTCATGGGCGTTCCGGGACTGGCTTACTTTTCGGGTATCGCCGATGCAGGCTGGACAGTCTTCGGTCTTGCGGTAGGAACTTATCTTAACTGGCTCTTTACGGCCAAGCGTCTCAGAAATTACTCCGAGAAGGTAAATGCCATCACTATCCCGGATTATTTCAAGAAACGTTTCCGTGACAACAGCAATGTTACGCTTCTCGTTGGCGCCATTGCCATCATCGTATTCTTTGTTCCGTACACGGCTTCGGGATTTTCGGCCTGCGGCAAGCTTTTCATGAATCTTTTTGATGTTAAATATGAAGTAGCCATGGTGATTTCAGCCGTAGTGATCATTGCTTATACCACGACAGGCGGGTTCCTGGCTGCATCACGTACGGACTTTGTGCAGTCTATCGTTATGACCATCGCGCTCTTTATCGTTCTCGGTTATGGTATCTATCATGCCGGAGGTTTTGGCGCTGTTGTGGAAAACGCAAATAATCTGGCAGGTTATCTGGATCTTTCGGCTACGCATAATAATGTTACAGGCGGAGCTGATGCTTACGGAATCTTTAATAAGATAACCATGTTCTGCTGGGGACTCGGTTACTTCGGTATGCCTCACATCCTTCTCCGTTTCATGGCAGCGAGGGATGCAAAGGAGCTTAAGCTCTCACGCCGGGTTGCTTCCGTATGGGTAGTGATCTCTCTGGCGGTTGCGATCTTCCTTGGTATAGTCGGAAGAGCTATGACTGAGACCGGGGCGCTGGATTCTCTGATCGAGGATCCCACAAGCGCTTCCAAGGCGGAAACGCTTATAGTTGTTCTGGCAAGACATATCGCCGAGAATGGCTTCGGTTATGCGCTGATCGGTGGACTCATCATCGCCGGAATTCTGGCATCCACAATGTCAACAGCGGATTCTCAGCTGATCGCGGCATCCAGTGCGGTATCCGAAAATATCTTCCGCGATACATTTAAGATCAAAATGAGCGAGAAGGCATCGATGCTTACTGCACGTCTTACGCTGGTCGTAGTGGCAGTGCTGGGCGTGATCATCGCATGGAATCCTGACAGCTCAGTCTTTAATATCGTATCCTTTGCGTGGGCCGGCTTCGGTGCCGTATTCGGACCGGTCATGCTGTTCTCGCTTTTCTGGAAGAGAACCAATACTGCAGGCGCCATTGCGGGCATGATATCCGGCGGTGCCATGGTATTCATCTGGAAATATCTTGTACGCCCCATGGGCGGCGGCTGGGATCTTTATGAACTGGCACCCGCATTCCTGGTATCTGCGATCTTTATTGTAGTATTCAGTCTGCTGACAAAGGCTCCCAATGAGGAGATACAGAAGGAATTTGATGAAGTAAAGGCTATGTAGAGGTTTCTTACCGGCATTTAAAATGGCTGACGGTCTGCTGTGAAGGCACAGGACTGTCAGCCATTTTTATTTTTGCGCGATACGACCGGCAGGCGGGGATGCTTTTTTGTCCGGCACCCTGCCCGATCAGAAAATGTTATATCTGCCAGTCCACGGGTTCAACTCCGTTTTCCGCAAGAAACTGATTGGCCTTTGAGAAATGCCTGCAGCCGAAGAAGCCTCTGTATACGGAGAGGGGACTGGGGTGCGGGGCTTCCAGGACCAGATGCTTCGGATTGGTCAGCATGGGAGCCTTGGATCTGGCAAAGCCGCCCCAGAGCATGAATACTATGGGCCGGTCTTCATCATTTACGATACGTATCACTGAATCGGTGAACTGCTCCCAGCCCTTGCCGCGATGGGATGCTGCGGCGTGAGCACGCACGGTGAGAACGGCGTTCAGCAGCAATACTCCCTGATCGGCCCAGGCTGTGAGGTCACCGTGATCAGGTATCACGAAGCCTGTGTCATCATGCAGCTCCTTGTAAATGTTCTGCAGGGACGGAGGAATTTCCACGCCCTTTTTTACGGAAAAGGAAAGACCGTGGGCCTGGCCCGGTTCATGATACGGGTCCTGGCCGATTATCACAACCTTTACCTTTGACAGCGGTGTGAGATGAAAAGCGTTGAATATATCCTGCGCGGGAGGGTATATTATCCTGCTTGCATATTCGTCATGAATAAACCTGTACAGCTCTTTGTAGTATGGCTTTGCGTACTCCGGGGCAAGTCGCGGAGCCCAGTCATTTGTGATCTGCGGCATGATGATACCTCTTTTCTTTATTACCTTTGTGAACGATTAATGAGATCGTACACAAACCATCACGACCTTCGGGCTGCGCCTTCGGAACCTGTGATTATGGTTAATGTAGATTTTACTAGATTTTTCCCGCAAATGAAAGGGAAAGTGTAACAATTCATCACGAACAAAAGTGCCGCCTGCACGGCTTGCGAGCGAAGCGCGGAAGGTTCGTGATCGAATTGAAGGGTACGTGAATAGTTATGGAAAAGTGATGAAACGTAAATAATAATTGCCTTGTAAAAAAAAGACGGACATGTTAAAATCCTCTCTGTATGTGTAAAAACAGTTTTTAGTCAGGAAATAGTGCATGAGGAGTATCTTAAATGGTACGTAAGCTTTTTCAGCAGATGGTGGCATCACAGATAGTATCCGCTATGGCGGTGACGCTCTGTCTGCTTATTGACAGTATAATGATAGGCAGGTTCCTGGGGGTGGATGCCATGGCGGCATATGGCTTTGCAACCCCGGTGCTTCTTGCTTTTGCAGCTTTCGGCTCCCTTCTTTCTACAGGTATCCAGGTTGTCTGCAGCAAGGCAATGGGAAGCGGTGATGAAGGGAAGATCAACCGCTGTTATTCACTTTCCATTATAGTGGCGCTTACGGTATCGCTGGCCGGAGTACTGCTGATCATCATATTTGTGGATCCGCTGTGCCATGTACTCGGCGCACAGGAAGGAACAGAAGTATTCAGGCTTACAAGGCGTTATCTGATCGGCTTTGTTATAGGTGCGCCGGCTTTTATCGGCGCGCAGATACTCGTACCGTTTCTTCAGATGGCCGGGCAGAGGACCAGGCTCGTAATAGCAGTGCTTGTCATGACAGCGATCGATGTGATCGCGGATCTTCTGAATGTATTTGTTTTTGAATGGGATAC
This sequence comes from uncultured Eubacteriales bacterium, assembly GCA_900321505.1. GTDB lineage: Bacteria > Bacillota > Clostridia > Lachnospirales > Lachnospiraceae > Eubacterium_Q. The sequence goes on along the minus strand of ONWK01000060.1, from coordinate 6,468 downwards.
TCTGGGAATGGGACTTGCATCCACTGTAAGCTATTATGTAGCTGTCGGTGTGGGAATAGTATATTTCTTTAAAAAGAATTGTATCTACAAATTTACGAAAAAGGACCTGGGCGGCGGGCTTTTCAAGGAGATCGCTGCGGGAGGCATCCCGACAGTCATCAATTCACTGAGCCTTGTTTTGCTGGTTTATATAGTTAACCATACAATGATGAAGGTCGGCGGAAATGCTGCGGTAGCGGCATATTCCGTAGTGTCTACCGTGGCAAATCTGGGATACTGTCTGGGTAACGGTATATCTGAGGTGTCGCTGATGCTGACCGGTATTGCCTTCAGTGAAGAGGATGAACATTCGCTGAGAGAAACGGTGAAGCAGCAGACCTGGTTTGCCGTGGTGATTGATGTCGCAGCCATGGCAGGGTTTCTGGTCTTTGGCGGATTGCTTGCAAGACTATTTGTCTTTCCCGGGGTAACGGCCGAGGAGATAGCCCAGGCGGCAGATACCGTGCGTTATGCGACGGTGGGACTCCGCATGTTCTCGCTGTGTCTTGTCCCCAGTGCCATTAATGCCGCTTTCAAAAAGTATTATCAGGGCATCGGCATGGTCAGATTCTCGGAGGTTATATCCGTTGTGCAGAATCTTGCCTTCCCGTCCCTGGTTGTACTTACTTTGGGAAATCTCCTGGGGTCAAAATGGGGACCAACAGCAGGTACCGTAGGTGTATGGCTAAATTACCTGATAGGTGAGACCCTGACGCTTCTCTTTATTTCAATTTATGTGAAACGTAAGTCGGGACAGAAGCTCTTCTCGCTGGACAGCTACACATGTGTCCCGCCGGGATTCGGAGCTGCAAAGGATGAGCTTCTGGAGCTTGAGATACTGGAAAAGGCAGATGTGGAAAAGGCAGCTCTTGCGGCTACACATTTCTGTGAGGAAGTGGGCGAGAATCCCAAAAGGACCATGTATACATCACTCTGTATAGAGGAAATGGCGGTCAATATCCTGGATTACGGTTTTGTTGAAGGAAGGAATAACAGGATCGACATCCGCCTTGTACGGAAACGCGATCAGGATCTGATCCTGCGTATCCGGGATAACTGTGAGGGCTTTGATCCGGTAAACTATTATGAGATGACAAAACCGGATGAAAATGATCCCGCCCGGCATATCGGGATCAGAATGGTCTTCAAGATGGTGAAGGATGTGAAATATGTAAATACACTGGGACTGAACAACCTTACCATCAGGATATAGAAAAGCAGATAAGGAGCAGGAAAATGATACTGTTCACCCTGAAAAAGGCACTTGACAGAGCAGACTCATGTGTGGTATCTTCAGGGAAATCATAAGGGAAACGCTATGATGCGGAGTAGTAGCTGCAGGAGAGCCTTACAGAGAGCTGCCGGATGGTGCGAGGCAGCGGCAAAGCTGAAGTGAACTCACCGTTGAGCGGCCGGGGCAAAATCTCAGGAGAGTAGTTTCGGACGGGTTCTGACCGATATATCAGTAGGATATAAGATCCGAAGGATCCGTATCCGTAATGAGGCCTTCTTTTATTATATAAAGAGGGTAAAGCAGAGTGGTACAGCGTATTCAGGCGCCTCTGCGGGATAACTCCCGCAGAGGCGTCTGTGCGTTTACCACCCGGCTGTTGCTTATTAAGGTAAAGTATAGTACAATAAGAGATTGGAGGTTGGAAAAATGAAAAATTTTAATCATTACAGAAGAGGTTATTTTATGCCTCCCGTACCGAGCACAGACTGGGTACAGAAGGAGTATGTGGATCACGCACCCGTATGGTGCTCAGTTGATCTCCGCGACGGTAACCAGGCGCTTGTTGTTCCCATGAGCCTGGATGAAAAGATCGAGTTTTACAAGGAACTTATCCGAGTTGGATTTAAGGAGATCGAGATAGGTTTCCCGGCAGCAAGCGAGACGGAATATGTATTCTGCCGCCGCCTTATCGAGGAAGATCTTATCCCTGATGATGTTACGATCCAGGTTCTGACTCAGGCAAGAGAGCATATTATCAAAAAGACCTTTGAAGCGGTACGCGGAGCAAATCCGAAGAACGTCATTGTTCATGTATATAATTCTACATCCCGGGCACAGCGCGAGCAGGTTTTCCGCAAATCCAAAGAAGAGATCAAAAAGATAGCTACCGACGGTGCTGAACTGCTGGCTAGGCTTGCGGATGAGGACGGGGCACCGTACCGTTTCGAGTACAGCCCGGAGAGCTTCACAGGAACCGAGCCGGAATATGCACTTGAGGTCTGCAATGCGGTGCTTGATGTATGGAAGCCGACTCCTGACCGGAAGGCTATAATCAACCTTCCCGCAACAGTGGAAATGTCTCTGCCCCATGTATATGCCAGCCAGATAGAATATCTGCACAAGAATCTTAAATACAGGGAGAATGTGGTGCTTTCGCTGCATCCTCACAATGACCGCGGCTGCGGCGTGGCCGATGCGGAGCTTGGACTGCTCGCGGGCGCTGACCGTATCGAGGGTACACTTTTCGGTAATGGTGAACGTACGGGAAATGTTGACGTTATCACTCTTGCAATGAACATGTTTACCCACGGCGTGGATCCTGAGCTTGATTTCAGTGATATGCCCCGTATCCAGGCTGCATATGAAAGACTTACGGGAATGGAGATATATCCCCGTGAACCCTATTGTGGAAAGCTTGTTTTCGCTGCATTTTCCGGTTCACACCAGGATGCCATCGCCAAGGGCATGAAGTTCCGTGAGGACGATCCGGATCAGATGTGGACCGTTCCGTATCTTCCCCTGAATCCGGAAGATATCGGACGTACCTATGACGGTGATGTTATCCGTATCAACAGCCAGTCAGGTAAGGGCGGCATCGGCTTCCTGCTTGAAACAAAGTACGGTTTCATGCTTCCCAAGGCTATGAAGGAGGATGTGGGCTATACGGTAAAGGATTATTCCGACCGTCAGCATAAGGAGATCCAGCCCGATGAGGTTGTGGATATCTTTAAGAAGGAATACGTAAACCTTGACACGCCCATTAATTATATTGAGTGCCACTTCCAGCAGATCGACGGAATCCGCTGTGAGATAACACTTGAAAGAAACGGTGTCCATAAGGTCTATCACGGCCAGGGCAACGGCCGGCTGGATGCTATCAGCAACGCGCTGAAGAGACATTTCCATATAGATTATTCACTGATAACCTATGAGGAGCATGCCATTACCAAAGGCTCGAATTCCAAGGCCTGCGCCTATGTGGGTATTCAGATGACGGAGTCCGGCAAGGTTTACTGGGGTGCCGGTATCCAGGATGATATTATTGTAGCTTCTACTTATGCATTGATCTCGGCAGTTAATAAATCACTTCAGGCGGAGGGACGGGAGTAGAGCCTGCCCCGGGAAGGAGGAGGTTTTGGCTGATAATGTATTCCGGGAGGACAGGGAATTCCTGATCCGCGTCAAAAGTGCGGTGATCGAAAAGCAGGCTTTGGAACAGCGGATCCGGGAAATGACGGCGGAACAGAAAAGGCTGGAGAAGAGCATTGCGGCTGAGGAAAAGTCCATTCAGGATGAAAAAACCTCTACCGTAAAAAGAAGGCGCGCCGAAGTACAGAGCAGCTATGATAAACAGCTCTCTCAGGTCAGATCAAAGAAAAGAAAAGCGGAATCTGAAAAGGGTAAGATAATAAAAAGCGGAAAAGCCGACCGTATCAAGGATGAGACCAGGGACATCAGGCAGGATTCCAATGAGGCTGAAAAGGAACACAGGAAGCTGCTCAGGCAGAACAATGTTCCGGCCTTCACGAGAACCAAGCTTTTTCATGTTATGTTCATGCCCGGTGACGGGCTTCAGATGCTGATGATGGTTGTGCTTTTTGCCATATTCCTTGTGGGAATTCCCTTTGTGTTTACATTTTTGGTCAGAAAGCTTTTCATCAATCCGTCATCCATGAGTGACGGCGCAAGAACTGCATTAACCGTGATCATCCCGATGATAATGATCATTATCTTCATTGTGGCTTATTTTTTGATCTATGTAAAGATCAAGGTGCCGTATATCGAGGTGCTGAAGCAGGGAAGAAAATATCATAAGGCAGTTGTGGAAAATGATAAGCAGATCCGCAGCATAAAGCGATCGGTCAGAAGGGATCAGGACGAAAGCCGCTATGACGTGAAGGATGTCAGCCAGCGTCTTGCGGAGATAGCCGAAGAGGAAGAAGAAATACGGGAGCAGAAACACAGGGCGCTTGTTGAATTCGATGAATCAACCGCGCGGAATATTGAGGCCGAGATAGATGAAAGAAGAAAAGGCGCCCTTTCCGAGCTGAAGGAACAGAAGGGAGGACTGTCGCTGCAGATCGATGAAGCGTCAAGGTCACTCCAGGAAAAGAGCCTTGTGCTCGCAAGAGATTACGCATCCCATATCGGGGATGAGATGATGAGGACTGACAGACTGGATGAACTCATCGCCATAATGGATTCGGGACAGGCGGTAACCATTTCATCGGCTATAGCCGTTTACCGAAGTAATAAGCAGAACCAGGGCGGGATATCAAAAAGATGATGATCCCGGTCGAAAAGGATGGATATGGCAGGACGCAGAAGAAAAAATGATATACCGGAGGAGCAGTCGGATGAAATCTTCGAAGAATACCCGGAGGAGAGCAATGTGATCCGGGTTGGCGGAGATCCTCAGCTTGCGGAAGAGAATATCCACCGCCGGAAAAGGCGCCGCGCAAATAAGGCGCGGCTCTTTGTGCTGCTTTTGCTGCTGGCTATCGCCGGGGGAGTCGCATATTATGTATATACGACCATCCGTGAATTTAAGGGTTATAAGGTACTCAGCAGTGCGGATACGATCTATGAGGCAAATGCCGAATACACGGAGTTCGGCGGTAACCTGCTGAAGTTTACATCCGAAGGTATATCCTATATCAATGCCAACGGAGATGTTGTCTGGACCGCGGGCGCAGATCTGAAGATCCCCATCGCAAGCACGAACGGGAACTGGGCTGTGGTTGCGGATAAGGGCGGCAACGGAGTGCATGTATTCAATACCGAAGGTGCGGTAAGCAGCCTTACCATGCCATATAAGATCCTGGATATCGATGTGGCTTCCCAGGGAGCCTTTGCTGTAGTGCTGGAGAGCGATACGACAAATTATATCAACATGTATGACAGTACGGGTACACCCATCTATGAGATCCAGACATCCATAGATAAAAGCGGTTATCCGCTGGATATAAGCATCTCAGATGACGGAGAGAAGCTCTTCACCAGCTATTTCTTTATGCAGGGCATAGAGACAAAGAATAACCTCACAGCATATAATTTCGGCTCTGTCGGTCAGAATGCAAATGCTGACCGTATGGTTGGCGGCTTCAGTCTGGAGGGAGAGATGGTGATGAAGGTGCAGTTCCTCACCAATAACCTTGTGGCAGCCTTCTCCGATCAGGGAATAACCCTGTATGATATGAAGGAGACTCCTTCCGAACGATGCAGGATCCGCTATCAGCAGCCACAGATACAGAGCATTTTTTACTCCTCAAAGTATCTCGGAACAGTGGAACGATCCTCTGATGCGGCTGATAATAATGCATTTCTGCTCAGAGTATATGATTTCAGCGGCGATGAAATGTTCCATTATTCATTTAACATGGCTTATGACACCATTCATGCGGCTGAGGATGAGGTGATACTTACCGGAGGAAATCAGTGCCTTATAGTTACAAAGAAGGGCCGTGCAAAGTTCCGCTATGCCTTTGATTCAACGGTGCGCAATATGATCCCGACAGCAGGAAGCAACGAATATATAGTTACCTTTGAAGGAAGGACTGAGAAGATAAGGCTCAGAATGGAGGATAAGTAGTTGAACTGGCTGTTTATATTTACGATCTGCTGTATAGCGCTCTTTGGTTTCATCGGTTATATGAGAGGCTTTGTCAGAACCGTGATCGGAACAGTTGCAACCATTATCGCGCTGGCGCTGTCATATGCATTTACCCCCATGGTCAGTCAGTGGATACAGGATCATACCAAGCTTGATGAAACTATTGATGCAAAGATCTACAGCATTGTGGAGCAGAAGGTCGGCAATACTATAAGCTCTGCAGTTGACAGTACCGTAAAGGCCACCAAGGATCAGATCGATCAGGCCATGAAGCAGAATCCAGGCAAACAGGATCAGATCAGCTTCATCAGGGATCTCGGGATACCTGATTTCCTGGAGGAATATCTTCTTAAGAATAATAACGCAGACGGATATAAGGATCTGGGAGTATCCGATGTGTATCATTTTATATCAAGAAGCCTGACAGTGGTGGTGGTAAATGTGATCGCCGGCATAGCCACATTTGTATTGCTGAGACTGATACTTCTGATCATATGTCTGGTTCTTGGAAGCGTGATCAAAGCCATTCCCGTAATCAGGGTCGTTGATAAGCTTGGTGGTATCGTGGCAGGCGTGGCGCTGG
>ONWK01000069.1 GCA_900321505.1 uncultured Eubacteriales bacterium | reverse complement strand
TAAACTGAAGCTAACGTATTATATGATGTTTATTCTGAGTATTTTTCTTCTGCTCGGAATATCATCTCCTGCACTGGCAGCCGATGAATATCCTCAGGATATACGGACTGCCGCCGAAGAAAAGGATTATTCCGACAATCTGGTGATCCTTCATACCAATGATGTACACGGTGCCCTTGACGGATATGCCAAGCTGGCCGCACTTGCTGAAAAATACCGTCAAATGGGAGCCGAGGTGCTCATAGTTGACGCCGGAGACTTCAGCCAGGGGTCCATTTATGTCAATCTGTCCGCCGGAATGAACGCGGTTAAGATGATGAATGCAACAGGGTACAGTTTTGCCGTCATGGGTAATCATGACTTTGATTTTTCCCAGGCAGGTGCCGCAAAGATCAAAGAGGAAGCCGGATTCAGTATAATCTGTGCCAATATAGAAAAGGATGGCAGGCTCCTCTATGACCCGGACCGGATATTCACGGCAAAGAACGGCGTAAAGATCGGTCTTTTCGGACTCGATACCCCGGAAACCCTGAGCAAATGCAAGCCTGATTACGTAAATGGCCTTACCTTCTATCAGGGAGATGAACTGGGTGAATGTGCCCGTAAGGAAACCGAAAAGCTTCGCGGCGAAGGCGCCGATCTGGTCATCGCCATGACACATCTCGGAGTTTCCAATGAATCTGCCCCGGATAAGAGCAGATCGCTGGACGTTTATAAAGCTGCTCCCGACATTGATTTTATCATCGACGGACACTCTCATACGGTAATGACCGAGGGTGCCGGTCACGAACCGATCCAGTCCACCGGTACAAAATTTGCGTACATAGGAGTTGTTGTAATTGATAAGGACGCAAAGGTAGCGGAGCATTTCCTTATTGATACAGCGGAGCTCCCGTCAGATGAAGCCGTTGCTGCCAAGGCAGCGGAGCTGAAGGATGAGGTTGATAACATATACAAAGAGGTTGCAGGGACAAGTGAGGTTACTCTTGAGGGTGACCGTACGTTAAACCGTTCACGGGAAACCAATTTAGGTAACTTTATTACGGATGCCATGACCTGGTATGTTACGGAAAACAGCTATCTGCTGGGCGGTTTCGACGGGCCGCTTGTAACTGTCGTCAACGGCGGAGCTATAAGAGCGGCGATACCGGAGGGTGAAGTGACCAAGCAGCAGATCTTCGATGTCTGTCCCTACGGAAATACCATATATTTTCTTAAGCTGAAAGGAAGCGATCTTCTTGAATTTCTGGAGGCTTCAACCTTCATGGTACCGGACAAGCTCGGCGGCTTCCCGCAGACCAAAGGGATCATCTATACGGTTGATACCACAAAGAGCTACGACGCTGGAGAATTATATCCGGATACCACCTATTACCGTCCCGCTTCCATAAATCGTGTCAGCATACAGAGTATTAACGGAAAAGCTTTTGATCCGGATACGACCTACGGTATCATCACCACTGACTTCCTGGCCGACGGCGGAGATGTGGCATATGTTTTTGCCGGAAAGGAAGCTATTGCGGGGGCAGCTCCGCTGGATGAGATACTTGAATCCTATCTCGTTAAAGCGCTTGGAGGAAAGATCACAAAGGCTGCATACAGCGAAGTAAGAGGTGATCTGACCATAATACTGCCGCCGGTTGAGAGCGGATGGAAAAAGGAAGAAGGTTCCTGGTATTACTATCAGGAGGACGGATCAAAAAAGACCGGCTGGCTCCTGGATAAGGGCAAATGGTACTACCTTGGTGCAGGCGGTGCCATGAGGACCGGATGGATAAAGGATAAAGGCAAATGGTATTACCTTGGTGCAAATGGCGCCATGAAGACCGGCTGGCTTCTGGATAAGGGCATCTGGTACTATCTCAAGAAAAACGGTTCTATGGCTGAAAGTGAATGGTGTCAGGGCTACTGGCTCAGCAAAAACGGCAGCTGGAGCTACTTCCCACGCGCATCCTGGCGCAGGAATTCAACGGGCTGGTGGTATGAAGACACCTCAGGATGGTATGCAGTGAATACCACTTATATCATCGACGGAGTAGCTTATACATTTGATGCAAAAGGATATTGTGTAAATCCGTAATAAAAAACCGGGGGAAGACTGCAGGCAAACCCGCCGTCTTCCCCCGGTATTTTTTAATCCGCTTTTACTCCGCTCATCGTATACCGGTAATCGGCAATCTCCGAATTATATGAAACTTCAGTACTGAAACGCATGGGCGGTCCCGGATCGACTGTAAACTGAAGACCCGGATCCAGCGCCTGAGTGTCATCATTTTTCAGTATGACAACCCTGCTCTGCGGATCATAGGTTCCGGAATACCTGCTTGGATGATCAGCCGCATCGGAATAGGTGATCACTGCAGTAATACGTCCTTCTCCCGCATCAGTTATTACCATGGTACCGCTGTGGTTTCCCAGGGCCTTACGCATGGATTCTTCTAATGTCTGGCAATGTGACGCCATATAATCCCCCTAATTCTTCCCTTTCTTTCCGGGAAAAAAAGTCCGGCTTCAGTAAAAGTCTC
>ONWK01000061.1 GCA_900321505.1 uncultured Eubacteriales bacterium | reverse complement strand
TTTTTCAAATGTGCGGGAATCGATAAGGTTACGGATCTGCTTCAGGGTAAGCTTCCCAGTTATTCCTGGGATGATATTGTTAAAATGGCCATAGATACATTTAAGGGCAGCTCTCCGGGACAGGTGCTCAGTCCGGTTCCGCTTGGCCTGAATGATGCGGTCAGCGGCGCCATCATAGGAACGGCAAAAGTCTCTTGGGCGGAATATCAGAATGACAAGCAGAGATGGGCGGATATCGTGGAACTGACGAATGCAAAAGCCAGGCTCAAAACATTTGACGGAATCGTAAAATCAAAGCTGCGGAAGCTTGCAGAGAAAAATATGGTCTGGACGATACGGATCCAGGATGAGTTTTCGCAGGAGGTGCTTTATGATCAGCTGCTGGATGCGAAAGCACCCATGATCCACATGGCAGATATTGTTCTTAAAAAGACCGGGGATGCCAACAGCCCCTATGGAACCTACAGCGGAAGTGTCCGGTATGAAGGAAAAGTGGACCTGAAGGAATATGATAATATGCTTCCCACCTATTATGCCAAGTTCTGGGACGGAAATACCGGTGCCAGTGCATATCTGGGAAGTTTCACCGGAGTCGGAAAGACCATCAACCGGCCGTCTGAGAATAAACTTCTTCTGGAACAGGTAGATTTCAGCTGCGACATGAAGAAGGAAGATATTTTGGGCGGTTTTATAGAAAAGAACATCAATACCGGGGAAATGGAGGTTAAGGAGTTCAGGGTGCTGCATGATTATGCGGTTACTATAATGAGAAAGGAACCTTCCGGTACAACAACGGTCACACAGACGAATCTTCTGGATTCGGAAACCGGAACCGATTATAAATCCTGGCTGATCCATTATGTCACTGCTACAGGTGAATCACATGATACAACAGAAGAGGACAGTGAGGCCTATCCGGATACAGATCCGCGGAAATTAGTGAAACTGAGGCTGGTGATCAAGATTAAATAGAGGAGGCACAATATGAAAAAGAGAAAATGTATCCCGGCACTGCTGGCTCTGGCACTCACACTTTCTGCCTGCGGGGGCAGTTCGGAGAGTACAACCGCAGCCGGCGGCGCAAGTGAGGCGGCGACAAATGCTGCAGGAACTTCATCCGGAGCAGATGAACCGTTAACCCGGAAAGATACTTCAGATGGTGAGAAGGATACTCCCCTTACCAGAGAGGATGCTGCGGAGAAAGCATCGGAATCCTCCGGCTTGCCCGAGGGAATGGATATCAGTCAGGTGATGTCTGCGGATACGATCTGGGCAGATCAGGATGAGGAGATTAAACAGGCGCTCATTTCTGATTTTAAAGCACAGGGGATGGAGATATCCTTTGGCTCTGACAGAACCACAAAGGTGGTTGATAAGGACGGAACGGTTTCCGTTCAAAATGCAGACGGATCATGGCATTTTCAGAGTGCAGACGGATCCGAGGCACAGTATGGCGGTGACTGGCCGGAAAATGAATTTACAAAACTGGTTCCGAAACCATCCTTCGGGGTAATGGCCGCAGATACTTCAGATACTGAATTCAATGTGCTTTTTTCAGGAGCTGATATAGACGCTGTCAAAGCATATGCCAGGGAAGTCCAGAAAAACGGATTTTCATCGGGACCCAAAGAGACTGATCAGGATATTCAGGGAACGGTAGTTTATACCTTTGAGGCAACTAACGGAAATGGCTATCGTGTTACCGTGTTCAGCTCTGCGGGTACAAGCGGAATGACGATCACGAAAGAATAGGAAACCGTATGAGAAATCTCAGTATCGGGCAGGATGTTGAAATACCATGATTGTATCCCTCACTCCGTTCGGGCTGCTACTCATTTTTATCCTCCATACCCTTCGAATAGAACAGGAATGCACTCTTCTCATGAGTATGCTTTATCTTATACAGCGCCAGATCTGCCAGCTTGAACAGCGTGTCCATATCCATCGTATCCGCAGGAAACTGTGCTATACCGATACTAGCCGATATCTGAAATGTATGCTGCTGCTCTCCCTTTTCATCGCTGACAACTTTTGCTTCTATAGGCTCATCCATCCTGTCGCAGATCAGCCTGCCCACATTTTCAATCGCCACTTTTGAGGATGCGTTCCTGAAGATCACAAGGAACTCATCACCGCCAACCCTTATGGCGGTACAGCGCGATTCGCCCAGGTGGTTGAGTCTGTTTCCAACCTCCTTCAGAACCACATCACCCATGTCGTGACCAAAATTATCATTTATGGGCTTGAAGAAATTCAGATCCAGCGAATAAAGAGCAACCGGATAATTCTCTGCATCCTTGAAAAGCTTTGCCATATATTCCATACCGTAGCGCCGGTTGTAAAGCCCCGTCAGCGCATCGGTGTTGGAAATCTTCTCAAGATAAATATTCATCTCCCGGAGCTCACGAGTTTTTTCCTCCACCATTCTTTCAAGCCTTGCATTTTCCTCCTGCTGTCTTGCGATCAGCTCCTCGGAGAGCATGTTTGTCTGAACCGTCTTGCACATGATTATATATGCAAGGATTACGGCTATAATGAAGAATACGTCCTGTTCCTCCAGAAAGTCGGCAAAATACAGAACACCGCCGGTCACCAGGATAAGGGCCGAATTGAGCCAGTATATGGTTCTGAACCGTCTATGTATATAGCTGTCAGGATTATCCACCTGGGAGACCGGCTCCAGATTAATCTCCGAAAGACGCCCGAAGGAAAGTGTTCCGGAAAAAATGACTATGAAGAGTAAATAAAGAATATCCAGATATACATTTTCTGACTCATGCCCCAGGAAGAGAAGCATGGTATAGCGGATCTCAAGGATAATATTCAGGAAAAGCGCCGCAACCATAATATAGAAAGGCTTCGTATGATTTTTGAAGCCGGTCTTGGCTATGATGATCATAATGAATATCAGCAGGAAAATCGTAGCGAAGAAATATAGAATAGTATTGATGATCTCGAAATTGATCCTGTAATCGGGATTCTTGTTCTGAAGCCACCTCTGGACTATAATGAAGGCTACCGATGAAAGCACAAAGGTATCCACCAGCGCCAGCATGAAATCATTACGTTTGAAGCACAGCTTTGCATAGAAAATGATTCCTGCAATATAGAAATAATCTGGGATGATGTAGAGATTATCGGTCAAAATCGTAAAAAAGGCGTTTTCCTGGAAGAAATACTCCTGAAATATCCAGGCAATATCGCCCAGAAACCATACAAAAATACCGCCCATGAAGCAGATACCCACTGTGCGGTACTTGCCCATCTCAGGAAGTGATCTGAAAAGCAGAAATGCAGCCGAAAAGGAAACAACCGGTGAAGAAAGATTATATACAAGATCCGCATCCGCAAGCGTTCCGGCAGCATAAATGATCCATCCCAGCACCATGACTGCCGCGATAACCAGCTTTATCCTGTTCTGCCTTCTGTCTGCGAATGTCATAATGCCGTGTCCCCCCAAGAAGATAACAGCTTCCCCCTGTATACACAATTGAGTATAACACATTCATCCACGAAAAAAAACACTTTATGGCATATCAGTATACGGAAAAATGCTCCTCCGCAGCACAGAGAAGCATTTCCCAGCACATTATTGAATATGGGATAATACCATATTCGGTAAAAATGATCTTACACACGTACAATGTAGCATGATACGGTGGACAAAATGTGGACAGTACCGTTAATCAGCAGCTTACTGTTGCTATCCGCCGGACCGGTTACTCAATAAAAGAGAATAGTTGTATCATTTTTATGCAACTTACGATTGTATTCTCCGGGCAAAATAAGTATAATCAGATATGTGGGGTATGATCATTTACTCGGGAGGAGATATTCAATGAAAAAGAGGCTGGTTACACGAAGTGATTTTGATGGTCTTGTATGTGCCATGCTCTTGAAAGAGCTGGATATGATAGATGAGATCAAGTTCGTACATCCCAAGGATGTGCAGGACGGAAAGATAGATATCACCGAAAATGATATCACCACAAACCTTCCCTTTGATCCCAGGGTCGGCATAGCTTTCGACCACCATGAAAGCGAGCTTCTCCGTAACAAAGAGGAGGATTATCGCGGAAAATACATCATCGACGGAGATGCCCGCTCGGCTGCACGTGTTGTATATGATTATTACGGCGGCAAGGAGAAGTTCACCCGCGTATCCGACGAGATCATGTGGGCTGTAGATAAAGGCGACAGCGCTGATTTCACGGTAGATGAGATCCTTAATCCCACCGGCTGGGTGCTTATGAATTTCCTCATGGATGCCCGTACCGGGCTTGGCCGTTTCCATGATTTCCGCATTTCAAACTACGACCTGATGATGGAGCTCATCGATTACTGTGTGGATCACTCCATTGATGATGTTCTGAAGCTTCCCGATGTTAAGGAACGTGTAGATATGTATTTCTCACAGCAGGAGCTCTTCAAGGCTCAGCTTGAGAGGATCACGAAGATCGTCGGCAAGGTAGCCTTGATCGATCTCAGAAATGAGGAAACCATCTATACCGGAAATCGCTTCATGGTATACGCAATGTGGCCGGAGACCGAGCTTTCCGTTCATGTGGCGTGGGGCTTCAGGAAGCAGAACACCGCAGTTATGATCGGCAAGTCCATCGTTAACCGCGCATCGAAGTTCAACATCGGCGAGCTCTGCCTCTCCTACGGCGGCGGCGGACATGCAAACGCCGGAACATGCCAGCTGGACAACGACAAGATCGATTCCGAGCTGCCGATAATACTTGATAAGCTGAACGGACTTAGACCGGTTTAGTACGATAATTAAAGAGACCGGTCAGGCTGCCGGGATGAAAAAACATCGCTGATCCTATCTTTAGTGTGAGGATAGTCAGCGATGTTTTTTCGTTTGCGCGATAAAGTTTGCAGACGATTTCCTTAATCTTTCAAAAAAAGTTATGCCTTTCAGATTTGTTTAAGGTTGGGGCTTTATAGTACGGTCATACAAAGAGAAACACGTTCTATAAAGGACGGCATCCTGAGCCTTTGGAAAGCAGAAAGGCCGGCATGAAGGGAGGTATGACCATGAGAAAGAAAGCATATATGATAGCAGCAGCAATGATCCTTTCGGGAGCGCTTGCAGCCTGCGGCGCATCAGGAACTAATACATCGGCGGAAGATGTGAAGACAAACAGCAATACAGTAGTTGCAACGGAGCTTCTGAACCAGACCTCGGACAGCACGGCTTCTTCCGGAGCATCTTCGGGAGATAAGGTTGTATCCACGGCGGCAGTGACTTCAAACGGCTGGATAGACGGGACTGACCTCTTTTCAGAACGTGATCTGACACAGACGGCAGAGCTTACGGATGCGCAGTATATCACGGTTTCGGACGGACAGGATGTTAAGATCACCTCCGAAGGAGTATATGTACTGAGTGGTACGGCATCGGATGTTACGGTCCTGGTTGAGGCAGGAGATTCCGACAAAGTACAGCTGGTACTGGACGGACTTTCTATAACCAACAGCGATGAGCCATGTATATATGTGAAGAACGCTGATAAGGTATTTGTTACCACTACAGAGGACAGCACGAATTCTCTTGCGGTAAGCGGAAGCTTCAGCTCTGACGGAAACACGAATACAGATGCTGTGATCTTCGCAAAGGCTGATGTTACGGTAAATGGTCTGGGAACGCTGAACATTTCATCCTCGGATAACGGCATCACCTCCAAAGATGACCTGAAGGTGACCGGCGGGACCATAATATTAAACTGCAGTGGATCGGCTCTGGAGGCAAAGGATTCCATCCGCGTATCGGGCGGAACGATTGATATTCAGTCAAGCAATGACGGCCTGCATGCGGAGGATGACGATGATGACACCACCGGATATATCTATATCTGCGGAGGAAGCATCAGTGTTAAGGCAAATGATGACGGTATCCATGCCACAACCTATATCCAGGTGGACGGCGGAACCATCAGCATTAATGCAGGAGAAGGCTTTGAAGCTACAAAGATCCAGATAAATGACGGAACCATCAGCATTTCAGCCGGTGATGACGGCATCAATGCGGGATATAAGTCGAACAGCCTGGGAACTCCCGAGATTGAATTCAACGGCGGAACCACAACCATAGTCATGGGACAGGGAGATACGGATGGTGTGGATTCCAACGGTAATATCACAGTAAACGGCGGAACAGTGGATGTAAGCGGCCAGTCAACCTTCGATTATGACGGAACCGGAACGGTTAACGGCGGAACTGTTATCGAGAACGGTACAGAGACCAACACTCTT
>ONWK01000184.1 GCA_900321505.1 uncultured Eubacteriales bacterium | reverse complement strand
TGTGAAGCATGGACATGCGACGGAATATGTTGTGATCATGATAGGTGATTCGGCTCACATCCGTCTGGAGGTTTCCGATAACGGAACGGGAGATTTCAATGCGGACAACCGTGATAACCGAATACGGAATGGATTTGGTATAAAGAAGATCATTTCATATGCCGAAAAGAACGGCGGCAAGACGGAGTTCTCGAATGGTCATGGCTTCAGGTCGATAGTGGAGCTTCCAATCTATATCACATCGTAATGAAAACCACCTGTCATCGTGAAAGAAAATACAGAGGAGTTGGCTTATGTATAAGGTATTACTTGTTGATGATGAGAATCTTCTGCTGGACAGCCTGGAGATCATCCTGTCCCTGAACGGTATGGAGATCGTCGGGAAGGCAAATGACGGAAATGCCGCGCTGCAGCTGCTTTCATCCACGGATGTCATATGCGACATCGCACTTGTGGATCTTAACATGAAGGGCATGGGCGGTATCGAGCTGATCCGTATCATGAAGGAAAGATATCCCGGTATACGCATTCTTGTGCTGACGACATTCTATGATGATAAGAATATCACGGAGGCCATTGCCGGAGGAGCGGACGGATATCTGCTTAAGGACAGCGGGAAGGATGCTATCCTCGGAGCGGTGAACCAGATCATGGGCGGCACTACGGTATTGGATCAGAAGGTAATGCTGCGTCTTACGGCGCTTATGAATCAGAATCTTAATGCAGGGAAAAAGGAAGAGAAGGATATCAGGACGAAGGAGTTTGCGGAGGAGCTTACCGAACGTGAACAGGAGATTTGCACGCTGATGGTGGAGGGCCTGACAAACAGGCAGATAGCCGACAAGCTGTACATTTCCGAGGGAACCGTTAAGAATTACATATCCAATATTTACGATAAAACAGGTATCCATGATCGGGTGAAGCTGATCGTGGAACTGACAAGTGAAAGGTAGCATAAGTGCTGAAAACACGGCTTACGCGCATCGCGCGGAAGGTTCGTGATCGAATTGCATGGTACGTGAATAGTCACATAGATAAAATGAACGGCTAAGATTACGACCGCGGTCATATGCAAAATATGACCACGGTCACTTTTTTTGTATTTGGGAACATGATAGATTAAGACTACAACGAGAGAGGATAACGAAAGGGTGACAAGAATGAGAAAGAGATTGATTCCTGTATTGATCCTTGCTCTGGTCTTCTGCCTGACCGGATGCAGCAAATATACATCCCACTTCAGAGCAACAGTATATGTGCATTCCAACGGCTCGATGGATTTCTCCGGATTTGACGGAGTGCAGGTGCATACGCTGAACTGGGATAAGGATACCACCGGACATATCAGATATACCGCAAAGCTTGAAAAGGGGAGCGCAGCAGTATATTACGACATGGACGGAGAAAAAAAGAAATGGTTCACCGTGAATGGGGGAGATTCGGTCGAGGCTACAGATCTGGATCTGAAGAAGGGTGACATTTACATTCTGGTGGAAACCATGGAACCCTGTGAGGAAGGAAGATTCACCTTCGAGACCGTAGATTAAAAAAGGAGAGAAGCATGAAATCCCGTTTGTCCGCGTGGAAATATGTGAGAAACAATAAAAAACAAGTATGGGTGATGATCATAGCCCTGTCGCTTACATTTATGACCATGTATCTGATCAACTTCATGCTGCTGGCTACGGAGGAGAGCTTTAAGGGAGTTTTCTTCGAGATGCCGAAGAAAATGGCGATGTTGGAGCTTGACTGGAAGACCATGGGAGTGGATCTAGAGTCTATGGAAACCGGTGAAGAACGGGCGGAAGCCATGAAGGCAGCACAGGAGAACCTGATCAGTGGCCTGAAGTCAAGAGAAGGGATTGAAGAGGTGTATTATACGCAGACTTTATCCTTCAAGTATGCGGGCCTGATCGGAGAGGTATGGGTTGACTTTCCCCTTCTTTCTCCGGAGCAGATCCCGGCATACCTTGATCATATGGGTGCAAAGCTGATCGAGGGCAGCATGCCTACAGGCGACGGAGAGATCCTGGTTGACAGCAGGATCATGAAGAACCAGAATCTGGAGATCGGCGGACCGTTCATGCAGAGTGCCTGGGGAAAGACCTTTAAAGTCACAGGCGTTCTTGAATCGGATTATTTCGCCTGTGTGGGAACTCCGCAGGGTTACGCCAACAGCGGCTGGTTTTATGTGGTGCTCTGTGAACCTGAGCATGCCGAAATGGCGCCGGAGCTGGAAGCGCTGGGCATCAGGGTGACAGAGTATGATACGGTCAACGATGTGAAGGACTGGGAGAGGATGTACAAAAAGGAAGTGACCGACGTCATGGATGGCGCGCTGCTGGGAATCCTGCTGGTGGTAACGGTGTTCCTTACGATCTCCATCCTGGTGGCATACGTATCATTTCTCCGGAACAGGACAAATGAGTACTGTCTGTACGCATCAATTGGCTTCAGCCGGCTGGATATCTACAGCATGATCATGAGGGAGATAGGGATCATATTCGGGATCAGTCTTCTTCTGGGAGCAGTACTCTCGGTGATCGCCATGGTGATCATGGGCGCATGTATGATGAACCCTCTGGGTCTGATATACAAGTTTGTATATCCGGAACACCTGCTTCGTATTCTGGCGGCCTTTGTTGCGATAGTTGCACTGCTGCAGCTTCCGATACTTATGACCATTCACAGGATCAGAACCATAGATATGATGGAAGAATAGGAGAGTGTCATGTATAAGATCAATAATGTAAGCATGATATATGATATGGATTCGGATGAGAAGCTTTATGCGCTGAATGCATTCACGCTGGAGCTTCCGGATACCGGTCTGGTAGGCGTCATCGGACCTTCGGGCAGCGGCAAGAGTACGCTGATGTACTGTATGTCCACGCTGAAGAAGCCGACGGAGGGAAGCATACTCTATAATGACAGGGAGATAACCACGCTGACTGACAGTGAAAGGGAGCAGCTTCGCCGCAGGGAATTCGGTTTTGTCTTTCAGAAGCACTATCTGGTGCCGTATATGACGGCCATGGATAATGTGGTGGTTGCCGGCTTAGGCGATCAGAGGGAGCTTAAGGATAAGGCCTCCGAATATCTGAAGGCCTTCGGGCTTTCCGAGCGTGAATTCGGCAAGCGTCCGGCAAAGCTGTCCGGCGGGCAGTGCCAGAGAGTGGCCATAGCGAGAGCTATGATCAATGATCCGAAGGTGATCTTTGCGGATGAGCCGACGGCGTCCCTGGATCATGAGAATGCATTTAATGTAATGAAGATCATGAAGAAGTATTCCGAGGACAGGCTGGTGATCGTTGTGACCCATGACCACAGTATCCTTACGGATGTGGATATCACGGTGGAAATGTGGGACGGCCGCCTCAGCGCTGTGAAGTAAAGGAGAAAGATATGAATCCGTTCTCGTCGTTATATTATATGCGTGAAAACAAGGGCCGCACGGCGCTCTGTGTCTTCATGATGCTCCTCGGAACTCTCATGTTTCTTGCGGGAAACTACGTGGATTCCATGATCCATACATATGACAGATCCTTCGAGTATTCTGATAAAGTAGCAAAGATAAATGTACAGACTACCGATGAAGACTTCAGGGATTTCGAAGCAGTGATCAGGGATATAGAGGCGGATCCGGAGCTCGAGTATGTCAGGTACAGTGCGCTGGGATTCCCTTCCCTGTCACATGGTACCGTGCTGGGGATCGATCTCTATGACAACTGTATGGTATTCAATTCCGTGGAGGATATGAAGAAGGTCTTCGATCATCTGGGGATCAAAGCGGATCTTTCGGACTGCAAAGACCTTTCGGTGGTCCTGACAGAGGATTTTGCGAAGAACCGCGGGCTGAAGAAAGGGGATATATTGGACAAGTCCGACAATGTTTATCTGGATTATGCCTATACGGTGGATGCGCTGGTTGAGAATGAAGGATATACGATGTTCTACATTTTCAACAATCCGGAGAATCTGTTCAGGGCCCATATCTTCAGTGAAACCCTGCAGGGAAAGGCGCTTTACGATCGTTTGGAGGAGATCATCGGTGACCGTAAGGTTCAGCTGGTACAGTGCTACAGGGATCAGGTTATGCCGGAAATGACCATTATCTATGTGATCTTCTATGCCATGGTCGTTCTTGTGGCCGTCGTTCTTGCGGTAACCATCAATTCCGTGATGACCGGCCAGTACCTGAAGCGGACCTATGAGTTCGGGGTGTACCGGGCGCTGGGAAGGAGCCGAAGGGAGATCCGACGTAAGGTAGCGAAGGAAGTGCTTGTCATGAATTTCATGGCTGTCCTTGCCGGCGTGGTGATCATAATGCTTTACACCTATCTTGTAAATTCGCTGATATACGAAAACAAAGGACTGCATTTACTGTACTTCTCAAGGATCGGCCTGCTGGGCTTCCTTCTCTGTGAAATATTGATACTCGTACCGGTGATCCTTTCAAAGGGACGCCGTATGGGAAAGGCAGATGTGACGGGGTTTTAGACCCCGTCCTTTCTGTGCATGGCTCATTTGGACGAGCAGGAGGGCTTTCTCTGCCTGCCTGATTTATATGGCGGGATAAGTAGCCTTGTGATATAATATGTCTTGTTCTTCGCGAAGCGGGGGACATGG
The DNA here is from genome assembly GCA_900321505.1 of uncultured Eubacteriales bacterium. Taxonomy (GTDB): domain Bacteria; phylum Bacillota; class Clostridia; order Lachnospirales; family Lachnospiraceae; genus Eubacterium_Q. The sequence goes on along the minus strand of ONWK01000184.1, from coordinate 13,909 downwards.
CCCTGCGCAAAGCGGGGAATAAGTTTTTTACCGGAGGCAATATGATCCAGGAGAAGGACACGATCTGTGCGATAGCAACTGCCGTTGGCAGCGCCGGGATCGGAACAGTACGGCTCAGCGGACCGGAGGCTGTAGCGATCGCGGACCGTCTTTTCAGCGGCAAAAAAAGACTGTCGGAAATGAATACATATACGGCAGCATACGGCCAGCTTGCGGACGAGGAAGGAAGGGTGCTGGATGAGGTCATTGCCCTGGTCATGTTGGCGCCCCATACCTATACCACTGAGGATGTGGTGGAGCTGTCATGCCACGGAGGACCGCTGGTGCTGCGCCGGGTGCTTGAGGCTGCAGTCAGGGCGGGCGCGCGTATGGCAGAGCCAGGCGAATTCACCCGGAGAGCCTACCTTGGAGGCCGGATAGACCTCTCGGAGGCGGAGGCGGTTATGGATGTGATCTCAGCGGAGAATGACCGTGCCTTAAGCGCCTCGCTGAACCAGCTGAAGGGTAGTCTCCGTAAGGAGGTTACGGAGCTGCGTGAGAAGCTTCTGTATGAAACCGCATATATAGAATCTGCGCTGGACGATCCGGAGAATTACAGTCTGGATGATTTCGGGGGCAGGATAAGCCTGGTGCTGGACGACAGCAGGCAGCGCATTTCAAAAATGCTTCGCGAAGCGGATGAAGGACGGCTGCTGAGAGGCGGGATACGCACAGCCATAATCGGCCGGCCGAATGCAGGTAAATCCTCCATTTTGAATCTGCTGCTGGGTGAGGAACGCGCTATAGTGACCGACATTGCGGGAACGACCAGAGATACTCTTGAGGAAAAGACCATGCTTGGCGGGATACAGCTGGTGCTGATCGATACCGCCGGCATCCGGGAGACCGAGGATGCCGTGGAACAGATAGGCGTAAAAAGAGCCATGGCGGCAGTGGATACCGCTGATCTGATATTGCTGGTGGTTGATGCCGCGGAGCCCCTCAGTGAAGAGGACGCCTCGCTTCTGAAGGAGATCAGGGAAGGCGGACAGGGAGAGACGCCGGTCCTGGTACTTCTGAATAAAAATGATCTTACCACCGTGATATCCGTTGCTGATGCAAAATCGCTTCTTGAGAAAACGGGATACAGCGCGGAAGAAGGAATGGCACTGGAAATATCAGCCGCCACCGGCGAGGGAAAGGCTGAGCTGGAACGGGCTGTACATGAGCTTTTCTTCTCAGGAAGGATTGAAGACAGCCAGGAAAGATATATACTGAACGCAAGACATAAGGAGGCGCTGGAGACCGCAGCCGAAGCCCTTTCAAGGGTTTCCGAAAGTGTGGATGCGGGAGTCGGAGAGGATTTTTATACCATAGATCTTCTGGCGGCATATGAGGCGCTGGGACGGATCACCGGAGAAACCCTGGAGGATGATCTGGCGGACAAGATATTTGCGGAATTCTGCATGGGAAAGTGAGGCGGCTTTGAAGGAACAGGTATTGCTCTTTGCGGTAGAAGATAAGGGAATAAGAAATGATATCAGGAATATGCTGGCAGTATTGAAGATCCAGGTAAAATACGTTGAAAGACCGCAATATAACCGGACGCTTGCTTCACTTGCGGGACTTCAGCCCATGAAGGATCTGCCGCTTCCCTATGACGGACCGGAATTTGATATGCCGCTCCTCATTTTTACGGGGATAGAGGACAGAAAGCTAAGCCTTGTTATAGATGCGTTGAAGAAATACGAAAAATGCACATTTCCGCTGAAGGCAGTGATGACGGAAACAAGCAAAAACTGGGCGGCGGCGTATGCATATATTCACATTAAGGCAGAGCATGAGTCCCTGCATCCGGAAGCCGGGAGGTGAGCAGGAGCGGCCGGCGATGATGTCAGTATAATGTTCGAGAGGAAGAAAACTATGCAGATGCAGGAAGCTGCCGGGGAAGATATTAAGGATAATATGCAGTCAGGGGAAGCTGCTGAGGAAGACCGCAGGGATATCGGATATATGCAGGAGGCTCTGGCGCTGGCGGAGAAGGCTGCGGAGGGCGGCGATGTTCCCATCGGCTGTGTGATAGTCCATGAAGGAAGAGTGATCGGCAGAGGATATAACCGCAGAAATGTCGACCACAGTGTTCTTGCTCATGCGGAGCTCCTTGCGATCCGCGAGGCCACCGGAGTGATCGGCGACTGGCGTCTGGAGGAATGCACGATGTACGTTACTTTGGAACCCTGCCAGATGTGCGCCGGGGCCATAGTGCAGGCGAGGATCCCTAAGGTTGTGATCGGTGCCATGAATCCTAAGGCGGGCTGCGCAGGCTCCGTGCTGAACCTGCTTCAGCTGCAGGCTTTTAACCATCAGGCGGATGTGAAAACAGGACTGCTGGGGGAAGAGGCGTCAAAACAGCTGAAGAATTTCTTCGCCAGACTCCGGCAGGAGAAGGGAACCTCAGGAAATAAAGAGATTCAGGATTGACAGACGGCGGTTTTATCGGATAAGATGGCTCCATTAAACTGTGAGGCGTATGAAATGAACCATGTAGAAGAAACCTATGATATAGTTGTGGTCGGCGCGGGACATGCCGGCTGTGAGGCTGCTCTGGCAGCGGCGAGGATGGGATTTGAAACCATCCTTTTTACTGTCAGTATGGACAGTGTGGCTCTTATGCCCTGTAATCCGAATATCGGAGGCAGTTCCAAGGGACATCTGGTAAGGGAGATAGATGCTCTTGGCGGTGAAATGGGCAAGAATATCGATAAGACTTATATCCAGTCCAAGATGCTGAACCGTTCCAAGGGACCGGCGGTGCATTCGCTCCGGGCCCAGGCTGATAAGGGCGAGTATACGAAGGAGATGCGGCGCACCCTGCAGCGGGAGCCGAAGCTCACCCTGCGGCAGCAGGAGGTTACGGAGCTGCTGGTGGAGGAAGCAAGGAGAGTCACCGGCGTCCGCACCTGTTCAGGCGCTGTATATCATGCAAAGGCGGTCATCCTCTGCACCGGCGTATATCTTAAAGCCCGGTGCATTTACGGAGATACCATAGCCTATACCGGACCCAACGGTCTCTCTGCGGCAAATCATCTTTCGGATTCCATGGCGGAAAGCGGCATAGGCATCCGCAGGTTTAAGACCGGAACCCCTCCGCGTATAGACAGGAAATCCATTGATTTCTCGAAGACAGTGGAGCAGAAGGGCGATGAAAGGATAGTGCCCTTCTCCTTTGAAAATAAGGCGGAGGATATAGCCAGGGACCAGATATCCTGCTGGCTTACATATACCAATGAGGAGACCCACAGGATCATCCGCGAGAATATAGACCGGTCACCGCTTTATTCCGGAGTTATCCAGGGCACCGGACCCAGATACTGTCCTTCCATTGAGGATAAGATCATGAAGTTTCCGGATAAGGACAGGCACCAGCTGTTCATAGAGCCGGAGGGTGAATTTACGGATGAAATGTATCTGGACGGCATGCCTTCATCTCTTCCCGAGGATGTGCAGTACAGGATGGTGCATTCGGTTCCGGGACTGGAAAATGCAAAGATCGTCCGGAATGCCTATGCTATCGAATATGACTGCATTTCCGCAACGGAGCTTAAGTCTTCACTTGAATTTAAAAATGTTGAGGGCCTTTTTGCAGCAGGTCAGATAAACGGAAGCTCAGGTTATGAGGAAGCCGGCGCCCAGGGGCTTATGGCAGGTATAAATGCGGCGCGTAAGCTTCAGGGAAAGGAAGCTGTGGTGCTTTCCCGGGCCGACGGATATATTGGAGTTCTGATAGATGATCTTGTAACCAAGGAAACAAAGGAACCCTACAGGATGATGACAAGCCGCGCGGAATACCGGCTGCTTCTGCGGCAGGATAACGCGGATCTGAGGCTGACGGAGATAGGGCATGAGGTGGGGCTCATTTCCGAAGAAAGGTATCAGCGCTTCCTGAAGAAAAAGAAAATGATAGAGTCCGAGATCAGCAGGCTTGAGGCAACGTCGGTCGGGGCTTCCCGTGAGATCCAGAGTTTCCTTACGGAGCATGGCAGTACGGAGCTCAGGACCGCGGCGACGCTTGCGGATCTGCTGAGACGCCCGGAATTCACCTATGCCGCGCTTGCGCCCATTGATACTGAGCGTCCTTCCGAAGGGATCACGGAGGAGGTTGCGGAGCAGGTGGAGATATCCGTAAAGTATGAGGGATATATTGAAAGGCAGAAGCAGCAGGTAGAGCATTTCCGGAAGATGGAGGAAAAGAGGATCCCTGAGGATATAGATTACAGCCTGGTGAAGAATCTGAGAAAGGAAGCAAGGCAGAAGCTGGAAGCGGTAAGACCGGTATCCATAGGGCAGGCTTCAAGGATCTCAGGAGTGTCGCCGGCAGATGTGACGATGGTGATGCTGTATCTGAAGATTTAGTTCGGTATGGAACACAAAAAAACCGCCATATTATGTGGCGGTTTTTTTTGTGTTCTGATTTTGGTGGCCTTTTGATCTCTGGCCGGGTGACCGTCTTGTACGGACCCTTTTTGCTTCGGCTTTCCGCCGTTCGGATTCATGGCGTTTCTGCTTTTTCTTCTCCCGGATCTCTGTCTGCCGGGTCATAAGGGATTCATACCCCTCCTGGGTAGTGCGGGTGATACGCTTGATAGCGTAGACCGTATCATCACTGCCGGAGGTATTCCGGAATCTGATGCGTCCTTCGGCGAATCCGTGTCGGACACATTTTCCTATCGCCATTTCCGTGTTCTGTGCATTCATGAACCAGTCTACCATGGGTGTGGTCAGCCTGCCGCATTTGGGACATCTGAGCTCCGAAACCCCTTCATCCTCCATGGCTAGCTTTCTGGTAGGATATTCAACCGAGATATAATCTATTACCTCATCGTGGCGGTCATTGATGATCTCCGAGGGTGATTTGGGTCTCTGGTAGAGGTCAATGGTGTATTTCTTTTTTATGTTCCCCAGCTTGGCCGCAGCCAGTACCTTGGCCGTGTACCGCGCATCGCTTATGGCGGCGTGGAAGGGTTCATCCTCCGGGATCCCCAGGGCTTCCACCGCTTTCTCCAGCTTACAGATCATATGACGTGGGTCATATTTATCGGCGTATATCTGCTGGATATTGTAGTAATGCACCGGATAGGGCAGCATTTCCATGTGGTAGAAATCCATATTGTTCTGTAGATAGAACAGATCCGACATGCCCCAGGTGCAGAATACTGCATCCTTGCCGCACCAGTCGAGGAATCTTTTGCATACCTCCGGGAAAGGAGCCCCGTCCTGCTGCAGCTCATTTTCATCATATGAAAGCATTTTCCTTATCGTATGATGAAGCTTTCGGTATACCTTTGGTGTTATCAGTTCGCGAAATTCGGATTCCAGCTGGTACTTGTGATTCAGCTTCACAGCTCCGATCTCAATGATCTCGAAGGGTAACCGCGGATGCTCGCCGGCCCGGCCGTAAGCGCTCTGGTTCCACTCCAGATCCATGACAATATACTTCATACTATAGTTCCTTTATAATCTAGAATGTCAACATTTTAGCATCTTTATCCGTTACATGCAAGTTAAAGAGGAGAGTTCTTTGCAGTTCCTGCTTTGCGGGGGTATATCTTCGGAGTGGCCTGAACCTTCCTGATCTGTATAAGCATGCGTGATACATCCGAGCCGGGCAGTGTCACCGGTGTGGAGGATTCAAGCCTCCCGCCCAGTGTTTTCAGGGCGTGTGAGGATGCTTTGATCTCGTCTCCGGCTTCCCCCGATTTATAGGCGATAAATGTGCCGCCCTTTTTTACAAAGGGAAGAGTATATTCAGAAAGCACGGACAGATTTGCAACTGCTCTGGATACTGCAAGATCAAAATGCTCCCGCAGCTGCGGATCCCTGCCGGCGTCTTCGGCGCGGCTGTGGATGGCGGTGATACCGGTAAGAGAAAGCTCACGGATCACATCTTCGAGAAAGAGGATGCGTTTTCTCAGGGAATCCAGAAGTGTGATGTTGAGCCACGGACATATTATCTTAAGCGGTATTCCCGGAAAACCTGCACCGGTTCCCACGTCGATAAGACTGACTTTTCTTCCTTCAGCTCCCTTTACTCCCAGAAGTTCCCGGAATTCTTCTCCCGCATACAGGGGAGCAAGGCTGTCAAGATAGTGCAGGAGGATGAAGTCCCCGCGCTCGGTTATGGCGGTAAGATTCATTACTTTATTCTTTTCCGTTACCATCCGGAAATATGCTTCCAGCTGTGAGAGCTGTTTGTCGGATACAGGGATATCTACGGCGGCAAGACAGGTTCTTATCTGCTCCATTTTAATCTCCTTTGGGCTTGATCATACCTGAGCTGAACGGGTCAGGCTTCTCTCATGATAACCCGCCGAACGGAACATTTCAAGGAAAGAATATGCCAAAAAAAGTGTAAAAAAACCGAGTTTATAAAAAAACAGTATGAATAAAGAAAGGTTTGTGTTAAAATCAAAGTTCGTAGGAAGCGGAGGATATATTGATGAATGCAAGAAAAGTTGCAGGCTGCATGCTTGCGCTCGTGGAGTTTATACTGTCTGTTCTTTTTATCTGGTTCGCCATTTCGACAAAGGTCATACCGATGAAATACCTGCTGCTGGCGGGTATCGCACTGGGGATCCTTCCGATCCTTGTGGTGATAATGCAGATAAAAAAGACTACGGGCATAGTGGGTATAGTGATCTCATCCCTGGTCTGTGTGGCTCTCTGTTACGGTATCTATCTGGTACATCATACGGACAAGACACTGGACAAGGTTACAGGTACGACCACCGAGATAACGGTTGTAAATGTATATGTAACGAAGGATGATCCCGCGCAGAGTATCAATGATGCGGTAAATAATAATTATGTATTCGGTATTCTGAAGGAAGGCGAACGGGAAAAGGTAAATGAGGCCATCGCCGAGATAGAAAAGGATCTGAGTACCGTGCTTCAGATAAAAGAATATCCTTCCATTTTTGATATAGCCGCAGCTGTGGACGGCGGTGAGATCAAGGCCTTTATCGTTAATTCAGGTTTTGTCGAGGCACTTGACGGATCGGAGGAATATACACATTATTCCGATAAATTAAGGGTACTGATAGAAAAGAAGATCGAGACGGAAGTCCCGGTCACAACTCCGGTTGAAAAACCGGAGGTTCCCAAGCAGGCCGGAAGCTTTGTGGCTTATATAAGCGGTATAGATACCTTCGGCGATGTTTCCGTAAAGGCACGAAGTGATGTGAATATACTTGCAGTGGTCAACAGAAACAGTCGCCAGATGCTGCTGCTTTCCACCCCAAGAGATTACTGGGTACCTCTTACTGTTTCGGGTACATCCAGAGATAAGCTTACCCATGCGGGAATCTATGGTATCGATGTATCCATGGGCACGCTTGAAATGCTGTATGATGTGAATATAGATTATTTCGTGAGAGTCAATTTCTCGGGATTTGAGAATATCATAAATGCACTCGGAGGAGTAGACGTAGAGTCACAGTTTGCCTTCAGCACAAAAATGGGTACGAATTCATATTCCTATCAGGTGGGTAAAAATCATCTGATGGGAGATGCTGCACTTGCATTTGCCAGGGAACGCTATTCCTTCAGGGACGGTGATTTCCAGAGAGGAAGAAATCAGATGGCGGTGATCAAGGCAGTGGTAAGCGCTTTGGAATCATCGAAGATCCTCAGTAATTTTACAGAGGTTCTGGACAGCCTGGCAAGCAGCTTTGAAACAAATATGAGTAAGGACGAGCTTGGCGAGCTGATACAGGAGCAGCTTCAGACAGATAAGAGCTGGACTGTTCTCACATACAGTGCCAAGGGTACGGCGGCAATGAGACCATGCTATTCTTCGGGGGGAGGAGAGCGCTCTGTAGTTCTTCAGGATGACGCATCTATCGAATATGCAAACGAGCTTATCCGGAAGGTTCTTGCCGGTGAGACTATGACACAGGAGGAGCTGAATAATAACGCTCCGTAACAAATATCATGAGGGGACAACATGAATAGAAATGCAGTAAAAGAACCGGTGCTTGTAGTTATGGCGGCCGGGATGGGAAGCCGTTTCGGCGGACTCAAGCAGATCACTTCAGTGGATGAGGCGGGCCACGCGCTGATGGAGTATGCCATATATGATGCCTACCGCGGAGGTTTCCGCAAGGTGCTCTTTATCATCAGGGGATCCTTTGAAGAGGAATTCCGTGAAAGGATAGGAGACCGTGTGGCAAAAAGGATGGATGTAAGCTATGTGAGACAGGAGCTGGATGCTCTGCCTGAAGGCTGTTCCGTTCCTGAGGGGAGAGAGAAGCCCTGGGGGACCACACATGCGCTTTACTGCTGCAGGGAAGCGCTGGACGGTCATCCTTTCCTCACAGTAAACGCCGATGATTATTATGGGGTTGAATCCTTCAGGATAGCGTATGAGTATCTTGCGGATGCAGACGGTGATGAGAACTGTCACGGGATAATAGGGTATGAAGCTCTTAAGACTCTGACGGAGAACGGTACCGTATCCAGAGGTATCTGCAAGACCGATGAAGCAGGCCATCTTCTCAGGATAGACGAAAGAAAAGAGATAAGGCTGGAGAATGGACAGGGTTATTTTACTCTGGATCATGGAGAGAGCTGGGAGCCTATCCCGATGGATGCCAAGGCATCAATGAATATGTGGGCGTTCAGAAGAGGATTCCTCAGAGATCAGGCTGAATCCTTCCCCGAGCGGCTTCGCAGAGGGATAGAGGAGAATCCTCTTAAATTTGAAGAAACATTGTCTGATGCGGTACAGAACATGATGGACAGGGGTAAAGCGAAGGCGGTTGTGATACCCACTACTTCAGTATGGTTCGGAATGACCTATAAGGAAGATATCCTTGAGGTAAAGGATGCACTGGCTGAGCTTACCGCATCGGGAGTATATCCGGAAGGCGAATGGTAGGATATGGCAAAAAAAGGAGAAAAGGACAAAAAAAATAAGATCCCGTTTTACGAACGGAAATCCTCATCGCGGTTATGTAAGATCGCGGGGACAGCTTCGGGGATCATGGTCCTTGCATCTCCTTTTTTAAGTTGGAAGATAGCATTTGTACGGACTGACTCATGGGTATATGAAAAGGTTACGCTTTTTGATCTGGTCAGGTACGTTTTTTCAAAGAACTTTAACGGAAAAGCGATAAAGCAGATCATACCGTTATCGCTGCTTCTGCTCATATTGCTTATGGGTGCTCTGATGCTCTACATAACCTGGCGTGACCAGTACCGGCCCGGAACGGCGGCTGAAAGCCCGCGGTTCATAGATAAAATGATCACCCGGTTCCGGCTGGTGAGCAGGCTGATCCCGCCGGTTGTTGCGGTAACCGCAGCGATACTGATGACTCATACTGCGGCGTGGAATACAGTCTATGAACGCGTGAATGCCACATATATCAGCTGGAAGAGCATGATAGAGAATTTTGTCAGGATAAACGGAAGGGCCCATGGCATGTTTGCGTGGAAGCTTCCCGGGATAGGGCTTTCCCTGCTGGTCCTGGGTATCGCCTTCTATCTTTTTGCCGGGGGATTCCGTTATCTGATAAATACCCTGAATGAAGAGGACTAAAAGATTTTTTTCAGGTCGTCGTAGAAGCCGGGATAGGATTTCCGGACAGCCATGGGATCAAGGATGGTCACGGGAGCCTCGGTTCTGAGAGAGGCTATGGCTGCAGCCATGGCGATACGATGATCATTATGGGATGACACGGTTCCTCCCGGAAGAGAGGGAAAACCGGTGATCTTAAGATAAGAGGATGCGGCAGCGTCCTCTTTTTTATTTGTTTCCTTCAGCTCTTCGATACTTCCTCCGATACCGCGTATCATTTCCATCACTGTTGCCACTCGGTCGCTCTCCTTGATACGGAGCCTCTCAATATTACGTATGGTGGTGATCCCTTCGGCAAATGCGGCAACAACCGTGAGTATGGGCACGAGATCCGGGATCTGGGATGCGTCGATATCCGTGCCGTGAAGCTTTCCTCCCGTTATGGTGATATCGAAGAGAGAGTTTGCGGATCCCTGCGGTACATTTGAAGACGGAGCGCTTACAACTGCGGCGCCGAAATCTTTCAGAAGATTTACTATAGTACTGTCACCCTGTTCACTGGCCATGTTGCAGCCTGTGACTGTAACCGGATCTTTTAGAAGCGCCCCGGCTGCAAGAAAGAAGGCGGCGTTGGACCAGTCTCCTTCTACCCTGTATTCCGGCGCCCCGGCATGGAAATGCTGTCCGCCGGGTATCCTGAACACGGTCGACACCTGTTCTGAAGAGCTAAATTCCGCATTCGGTTCTTCATTAATGATGATCCCGAACTGCTTTAGTACATTTAATGTTATATCCACATAAGGCCTGGATTCAAGCCTGCCTGTCACGGAAAGAACAGAGTCATCCTTAAGGAGAGGAAGGCTGAAGAGAAGTCCCGTGATAAACTGTGAGGAGATACCGCCGTTGATACTGTATTCACCGGGTGTAAGTCTTCCGGAGACGGAAAGGGGAGTGCTGCCGATACCCGAAAAGGAGATCCCGTGACGGCGCATTTCATCATCGAGAGGATGAAGAGGGCGCTCGGGAAGACGGCCTTCCATATGTATCCCGGCAGAAAGGCCGAGAGCACCGAGAAGCGGCAGAAGAAAACGGAGAGTTGAACCGCTTTCTCCGGCATGAAGAATGCTTACGGAAGCCTTTTCAACGGGAGCTTCCGGAATCGGTGTTACCATAAATCCGGTCTCTGTCCTTGTGATGTCGGCGCCTATGGCATTGAGGCATGCTGCGGTGGCGTCAATATCTGCCGAAGTTACAGGGCAGCTGAGAAAGACAGGCGCATCCGAAAGCGCGGCGGCGATCAGAAGACGGTGCGCATGGGATTTGGACGGAATGGCAGGGAGAACTCCTCCCGGTATATGTTCGGGATGTGAAAGGATAACGGAACTGTTATCTTCTGAAAAACGAATGTAGGTATTGGACATTGGTGAGGCTCCTATGCATAAAATCCGTCTATTTCTTCCTTCGCAATTTTTCCTTCATGCAGCAGCTTCCAGAGCGTGTCGCTGTCTTCTGCAGCCATGGCATCTCTGTATTCGGTGAGTGAGTGGATGATGGAATCCAGCTCCTTGATCAGATTGTCCCGGTTTTCCATGAAGATCTCGGTCCACATTGTTTCGTTCAGCCAGGCGACGCGGGTCAGGTCACGGTAGCTTCCCGCGGAGAAACCGTCATGCTGTTTTGCCGTAGGGCTTTTTACATATGCGTTGGAAACGATGTGTGCCAGCTCTGAGGTAAATGCGATCATGGCGTCGTGCTTTTCTGCAGAGCAGATGGTGATGCTGCCGAAATTGCAGGGTGCAAAGGCGGCTTCGGCCCTGTTAAGTATGGCGGGATCCTGCCCCTCCTCGGGAACCAGGATCATGGAAGCTTTCTTGAAAAGCTCGCCGGTGCTGAATTCATATCCGGATACATGCCGCCCTGCCATGGGATGACCGCCGATAAAGGTGAAATGATGCTCCTTTGCAACCGGGAACAGTTCGCTGCAGATGGTCCTTTTCAGACCGCCGGCATCGATGACCAGAGCGCCTTCCTTAAAATAAGGCGCATTATTTTTCACATATTCAATGATAGCTGCGGGATAAAGCGTAACGATGACAAGGTCACAGCGCTTTAGTGTTTCGGGTGTCAGTTCTCCGTCCAGTGTCCCGTCATTTATGGCGGTTTCTGTTACCGATACGGTACGGTTATAGCCGAGGATCTCGCAGTGTGAGTACTCCCGGTAAGCCTTTGCGTAGGAGCCGCCTATCAGTCCGAGACCTACGATGCCGACAGTTGAGATATTTGCAGTTGAAAAATCTGTATTCATAATATGTCCTTCTTTCTCACTTTAACGCATTAAAGCATAGCACAGGGTGAGGGGAATGTCAAGGCTGCAGTAGTTGAAAAAGGACGGGCATTTTAGTATAATAGGTTCCGAAAAACCATCAGGTTTTTCGAGAACCGTACGCATCCTGCTCCGAAGGAGCAGCCCGAACGGAGTGAGGGTTTTTACAGGCAACAGGGCATTGTTTTCCATACAGAGAGTTGAGGTGTCAGATATATGAATATAAAAAACGCCACCAGAACAGAAAATGACAAATCCGGGGTAAGGAAGGTTATTCTGCTGGGCATTGTTTTCTCTTTTTTGTTTGGATTTTATGTTGTCGGAGGCTTTCTGCGGGATGATGTGGCTTATGCGGAGGGGCTGTCCGGCGGTGATCATGAGGAGGTTGCGGTGGATCCTACGGGGAAGGGTGAGGGCTACTCGGCGGTACTCTATGACATTACCAACGGCCTTGTGACCTCGGAGGCAAATGCCATCGCCGAAACCGAGGAAGGCTTTATCTGGATCGGAAGCTACAGCGGCCTTATCAGATATGACGGAAATACATTTGAACGTATTGATTCCACCACCGGCATCACCAGTGTTGTTAGCCTTTATGTGGACAGCAGGGACCGGCTGTGGATAGGCACCAACGATAACGGTGTTGCCGTTATGGAAAAGGGTGAGTTCAGGATGTTCAACAATGTGGAGGGTCTTAAGTCTTCATCGATCCGCTCCTTTGTTGAGGATACCGATGGTCAGATTTATGTGGCCACAACCCATGGCATGGGCGTGATCGACAAGGATCTGGTTCTCCATGCGGTTGATATATCCCAGATAAATGCCGAGTATATCTGTGAGCTTAGAAAGAGCAAATCCGGAGTGATATACGGCGTAACCATTGACGGCGCCGTATTCACCATGGAGAATGGGCAGCTGACCGGTTTTTACGACGGTAATAAGATGGGTATCGGTACCATAGTATCCGTATATCCCGATCCGGAGAAGGAGGGCTATGTCTATATCGGCACCGAGCGTAATGAGGTAATATACGGTGAGCTCAGAAACGGCATTTCCGACAAGTCAGTGATCGATGTATCACCCCTCTCCAATATAAACTCGATAGAGATGTTCAATGATGGTATTTGGATATGCGCATATAACGGCATAGGACTCATTCATTCGGACCAGTTTGTTAAGATCCAGAATATCCCGATGAACAACTCCATCAACAGGGTAATGCTGGATTATGAAGGGAATCTGTGGTTCACATCCACCCGTCAGGGCGTAATGAAGATAGTTCCCAACATGTTCTCGGATATATACGAATTGTATGAAATGCCATCCGAGGTTGTGAATGCCACTCTTTATTACAATAATGAGCTTTTTATCGGGGCGGATGGCGGGCTCCGTATTTTCGGAAAATATGATGTGTTAGACAAATATCCTGTAAATAAGGTTATCGGAGCGCCTGAAGATAAGGAGGGTATACGGGATCTTATCGGGCTTCTGGACGGATGCAGGATCCGGTCAATAGTAAAGGACAGTAAGGACAGGCTTTGGTTTGCTACCTACAGCAGTGTCGGACTGGTGCGTTATGACGGGAAAGAAGCGGTATGCTTCAGGATGGCTGACGGACTTCCGTCGGACAGGGCGAGAACAGTTTATGAGCGTAAGGACGGCGTGATCATGGTCGCCTGCAGCGGAGGGCTGGCGCTGATAGACGGCGATAAGGTCATTGAGGTTTATGATGAATCTTCGGGAATCAGCAATACAGAGGTGCTGACCATAGTCGAAGCAGAGAACGGGGACATGATCTTAGGCTCCGACGGCGCAGGTCTCTTTGTAATATCGGAAAAAAAGGTGAGAAATATCGGAACTGCCGCAGGCCTCAGTTCGGGTGTTGTTATGAGGATAAGGAAGGATGCCGCGCGGAAGCTGTACTGGCTTGTGACAAGTAACTCCATTTCCTACATGGACTATGATTATAATATCACAACTGTGAAGAAGTTCCCGTATTCGAATAATTTTGACCTGTATGAAAACAGCCAGGG
>ONWK01000321.1 GCA_900321505.1 uncultured Eubacteriales bacterium | reverse complement strand
TGAAAAATCATGCCCATTATACCTACGAGATCCTTAAGAATCTGAAGGGTATGCAGGATATAACCACATGGGCTTCCCATCATCATGAGAAGCTGAACGGTGAAGGGTATCCTTTCGGTCTTACAGCAAAGGAACTCTCCCAGGAAGAGCGTACCATGACCTGCGTCGATATATATCAGGCGCTGGCCGAAGAACGCCCGTACAAGAAGGGTTTTCCCCATAATCAGGTTATGCAGATGATGTATGAGATGGCCCGAAAGGGTGAATTGGACGAAACCATAGTGGATGAGGTCCACGCCGTCTTCCGTTTCTACCATCTGGAGGATCAGGTATCCGTAACCGAAATACTTGTGTCACAGTGACGCTGCATTTTGCAGACGCCTGATAGTTTTGCCAAGGAAAGGAGATCAAAATGAAAACCGGTAAACTAAAGCTTACCTATTGTATGATGTTCATTCTGGGTGTGTTTTTACTGCTTGGAATAACATCTCCCGCCATGGCAGCCGAAGAGTATCCTCAGGATATACGGACTGCCGCAGAAGAGAAGGATTATTCCGGCAAACTGGTGATCCTTCATACCAACGATGTACACGGCGCCCTTGAGGGATACGCCAGGCTGGCCGCACTTGCGGAAAAATACCGTGAAATGGGTGCCGAGGTGCTCATTGTTGATGCCGGAGATTTCAGCCAGGGCTCCATATATGTCAATCTGTCCGCCGGAATGAACGCGGTTAAGATGATGAATGCAGCGGGTTACGATTTTGCCGTTATGGGTAATCATGATTTTGATAATTCCCAGGCAGGTGCCGCAAGGATCAAAGAAGAAGCTGAATTCAGTATACTCTGTGCCAATATAGAAAAAGACGGCAGGCTTCTCTATGACCCGGACAGGATATTCACCGCAAAGAACGGCGTAAAGATCGGTCTTTTCGGGCTTGATACCCCGGAAACCCTGAGTAAATGCAAGCCTGATTACGTAAACGGCCTTACCTTCTATCAGGGAGATGAACTTGCGGAATGTGCCCGTAAGGAAACCGAAAAGCTGCGCAGTGAAGGCGCCGATCTGGTTATCGCCATGACACATCTCGGAGTTTCCAATGAGTCTGCTCCAGATAAAAACAGGTCACTGGACGTTTATAAAGCTGCTCCCGGCATTGATTTTATCATCGACGGACACTCTCATACGGTAATGACCGAGGGTGCCGGTCACGAACCGATCCAGTCAACCGGTACCAAGTTTGCTTATATCGGAGTTGTTATCATTGATAAGGATGCCAAAGTAACGGAGCATTTCCTTATTAATACAGAGGAACTCCCCTCAGATGAAGCCGTTGCTGCCCTGGCAAATGAGCTGAAGGATGAGGTTGATAACGTATATAAAGAGGTTGCAGGAACAAGTGAAGTTACTCTGGAAGGTGACCGTACGTTAAACCGTTCCCGGGAAACCAATTCAGGCGACTTTATTACGGATGCCATGGCCTGGTATGTTGATAATAACAGCTACCTGAAGGGTGGTTTCGACGGGCCGCTCGTAACGGTAGTTAACGGCGGAGCCATTAGAGCAGCGATCCCTGAAGGTGATGTAACCAAACAGCAGATTTTCGATGTTTGTCCCTATGGAAATACCATATATTTCCTTAAACTGAAGGGAAGCGAGCTTCTTGAATTTCTGGAGGCTTCGACCTTTATGGTACCGGATAAGCTCGGCGGCTTCCCCCAAACCAAAGGGATCAGATATACGGTTGATACCACAAAGAGCTACGACGCCGGAGAATTATATCCGAATACCACCTATTACAGACCCGCTTCCATAAAGCGCGTCAGCATACAGAGTGTAAACGGAAAAGCCTTCGATCCGGATGCAACCTACGGTATCATCACCACCGACTTCCTGGCCGACGGCGGAGATGTGGCGTATGTTTTTGCCGGCAAAGAGGCTATTTCGGGAGCAGTTCCGCTGGATGAGATACTTGAATCCTATCTTGTTGAAGCGCTTGACAAAAAGATCACAAAGGCTGCATACGGAGAGGTACGGGGTGATCTGACCATAATACTTCCGCCGGCTGAGAGCGGATGGAAAAAGGAAGAAGGCTCCTGGTATTACTATCAGGAAGACGGATCAAAAAAGACCGGATGGCTCCGGGATAACGGCAAATGGTATTATCTGAATGCAGATGGCGTTATGAAGACCGGATGGCTCCGGAATAAGGGCAAATGGTATTTCCTTGGTGCAAACGGTGCCATGAAGACCGGATGGCTCCGGGATAACGGCAAATGGTACTACCTCAGGAAAGACGGTTCCATGGCAGAAAGTGAGTGGCGGCAGGGCTTCTGGCTCGGCAAAAACGGCAGCTGGAGCTACATTCCACGGGCATCCTGGCGCAGGAATTCAAAGGGCTGGTGGTATGAAGACACCTCAGGATGGTATGCCGTAAATTCCACTTATATTATCGACGGAGTAAGCTATACATTTGATGCAAAAGGATATTGTGTAAATCCGTAACAAGATCCGGGGGAAGGCTGCAGACAAACCGCAGCCTTCCCCCGGTGTTTTTTATTTGCTATTGTTTATCAGTAACTGATTATCTCATGTCCGTCCTCGGTCACCAGCACCTGTATCTCCCACTGTGCCGACATGGAACCGTCCTCGGTATAGACTGTCCAGTCATTTTCCTCATCTACAAAGATCTCCGGTCTTCCCATATTTACCATAGGTTCTATGGTGAACATCATGCCCGGTACCAGCAGCATATCCGTGCCCCTCTTTGTGGTATAACCCACCCAGGGCTCTTCATGGAACTCAATGCCCACACCGTGGCCTCCGATCTCCCTCACCACAGAATAGCCGTGGGCCTTTACATGATCATTTACCGCCTGTCCCATATCTCCGAGGAAACCCCAGGGCTTAACCTGTTCAAGTCCGAGATATACGCTTTCACGTACCACCTCTACCAGCTTTTTATTCTCCTCCGAAACATTTCCGATAAGGAACATACGCGAAGAATCCGAGAAATAGCCGTTCAGTATGGTTGAAGCGTCAACATTTATGATGTCTCCGTCCTGAAGTATCTCCTCCTCTGACGGAATACCGTGGCATACCGCATCATTTATGGATGTACATACGCTCTTCGGAAAGCCCTCGTAATTAAGAGGCGCCGGGATCGCGCCGTGGCGTGTAGTCACCTCATATACTATCCTGTCGATGTCCTCGGTGCTCATACCGATGCAGATCTTATCCGCAACCGTATCCAGCACCTCGATATTGACCTTTGCGCTTTCCCTGATCTTTTCAATCTGCTCCGGCGTCTTGATCATGGAGTGATCCGGCACCGAATGTCCCTGTTTTCTGATGAGCTCGATCCTGTGATCAAACTCCTCGTGACACTGTTTGTACTTCTTCCCGCTGCCGCACCAGCAGAGGTCATTTCTTCCAAGTTTCCTGATCATTTCGGTTACTCTCCTTCTCGATATCTTCCGGCACTCCCCTGTGACGACGGATATCCGAGGTTACTGTTTTATGTGATATAAATCATGCACTCCTTCGGCCCGGGCTCAATCCTTCAACTGCGGATCCTTTCTGTGTTTATGGCTCAGATATCCGAGTCGCCCCGCCTCTATGGCAAGGCGGAAAGCCTCTGCCATAAGACCGAGATCATCTGCCGTGGCAAGGGCCGTATTGGCCATGATGCCCGCGCAGCCAAGTTCCATAGCTTCACAGGCCTGTGACGGCTGTCCTATACCAGCATCCACAATGATCGGAAGCGGTATATCCCTGACCAGATCCTGTATGAAATCTCTGGTCTGAAGTCCCCGGCTCGAACCGCTGGGAGAAGCAAGAGGCATCAGCGCCGCAGCTCCCGCCGCGAAAAGCAGCTTTCCCGTTCTCAGATCCGGGTAGAAATAAGGAAGTACCTTATATCCCTCATTTGCCAGTATCTCAGTCGCCTCGATAGTTGCATTTCCGTCAGGAAGAAGATATCTCCTGTCGTTCATTATCTCTATCTTGATCCAGTCTCCCAGACCTCTCTCACGTGAAATATGTGCCATTTCCACTGCTTCCTTCGCATTGTGCGCTCCCAGTGTATTCGGCAATATCTTTATATGCTCCGGTATCAGCTTTAAGGGGCTTTCCGGATCATCAAGCATTCTCACTGCTACGGAGATCATCTCCGTGCCGGCGTGCTCAATGGCTGAATCGATCAGCTCCTTCGTATATCGGGAGGTTTTCCCCGAACCGAGGAAAAAACGGGAGGTAAAGGTTTCATTACCTATGATAAGCGTATCCATATGCCGGCCGTCCTTCCATTTACAGACCTTAATGCACCATTCTCATTATACCCCGAAACGGAGGTATTCGTAAAGCGGCTTTTTTCTACATCTGATGTCTTACTACCTTATACTCATCGCCGTCCCTGTAAAAAGGACATTCC
>ONWK01000380.1 GCA_900321505.1 uncultured Eubacteriales bacterium | reverse complement strand
TTCAAAACGGCATTGCCTTTACTTCCCAGGATCGCCTCCTCATAATTCCAGTCCGTACCGGGTTCTCTTGTCTGAACCGGTCCGAGAGGCTCGTCGCACATGGCGTAGGAGCCGCGGAAAAGCCTTTCCTTCGCAAATCGTACCCCTACAAAATAGTCCTCCTCCGGAAGTATGCAGGGGATAAACTGGAAATTATTCGATCCCTGGGTCATAAGCAGGTGCGGATCCGTTTTCTTAAGCCTGGCGATGATCTCGTTCAGCCTTTCAGCGCTGCCCCAGAGCTCATTTCCCATGGACAGCATAACAAAGGAAGGATGATGACAGAACTGCATAAGCAACCGCTCGCCTTCCCTGATAAGATATTCCTGTCCTTCCGCATCAAAATCCGGTTCATCCTTTGCATGGATCGTTCCCCAGAAGGGAAGCTCCGGTGACATATATATTCCCAGCATGTCCGCCGCCGTAAAAGCCGCATCCGGCGGGCAGCAGGTATGAAAACGATAATGATTTATACCGTAATCCTTTGCCGTACTCATGACTCTCAGCCAGGAATCCACATCCGTGGGCGCCGCGCCCTCCAGCGGAAATACCAGGCCATCATGCTTGCCGCGAAGGAAGATCTCCCTTCCGTTTATCCTGAGCTTTCTTCCGTCAGGCCGGAAATCCCTGAAGCCCATATTAAGAGTCAGCGAATCTACAGCATCCCCTTTTTCCCCGGACAGCTCACATATCACGGGGCAGGACCTTTTTTCAATCTCATCCCACAGGATCAGTTCCTCCGCCGGGATCCCGATACTGTGCATGGAACGTCCTTCCGGAAATTCACAGACCTCCTCTGCTATCTTTCCTTCAATATTCAGCCGGAGCCTGCCTTTAAAAATGCTGTCCGAGCTGTTATATACAAATATTTCAACAGCCGCCGTACCGCCTGAAAGATCAGTCACGGTGCGCATGTTCTCAATATAAACCGCGGGCCGGAGTCTTACCGAGAGCTCACCCGTTATACCGCACCAGTTTGTCTGCGTGTCAGGGGAAGTCATATGTCCGCCCGGAACCGGATAACCGGTATTCGAGATCTCTATCCTGAGCTCCTGATCCTCACCCGTCACGTCAGAAGTCAGGTTGTAACGATGCGCTGCTATAAGGCTGTTTTCAGTCCCATCCTCAGCAGCCATCTCCCTGCCATCCAGCCAGACCCGTGTGATGCGTGTACGCTCCAGATACAGCTCTGCAAGCATTCCGGGCTGAAGACCGATCCTCACCTTACGCGTAACCGTAAGCTTTCCCGAGAAAGGATAGTCTTCTGTGAGATACCCTTCCTCATGCTTCGGATTCTTCACCCCCAGCCTCTGCTGCGCGGTGGTCCCCGGCAGAATGATCACGCCCTCAACCGGAGTCCCTTCTACAGGCTCCATGGTCATATTCCATTCACCCGACAGATCTATTGTATACCGCATCATTACTCCTTTATTTCGTGTACCATTTCTTCAGTGTTTTCTCAGCCAGCTTTCCGTACACCGTAAAGTCTCTGTTCTCGTGGGCCTTCTCCTCAGGCTGGAGCACAGCCTTCCAGTCCCACCAGAAATATCCCGCAAACCACGGCATGTCCCAGGTTGCCTCCATAGCTGTTTCATAGAAATCAGACTGTTCCTGTTCATCCACCGGCTTATCGGGACGATCATGGAAATCCCAGGGATAGGCCGAACAGCCCTGCTCATTTCTCACGCCAATCTCCGCAAACATTATGGGCCTTTGGAAATGTTCATGCAGCCGTTCAAGGTTTTCTACAACAGGCTTCCATCTCTCTCTCATAATATCTATGCTGCGATCCGTCCCGTCTGTCACCGGATAGTAGCCGCTTATACCTATCACGTCCACCTCATCCAGCCAGCTGAACCGCTTCTCATCGCCATGATTTATATTATGCATGATGATGCCGCTGTACACCTTCCGTACCTCGCGGATCATCCTTCTGCAGCGGTCTTTCTGGCTGTCCATTCCCGCCATCTCACAGCCGGTGCAGAGCATCTCGCAGCCCAGCTTCTCCGCCATCGCCGCGTAATATGTCATGAATTTTGTATAGGACTCAAACCACGGATCCCAGTAGTTCGTCTCTTCCTCTGTGGGAAAATTGATCCTTGCCCGCCATGCCCTGTCCAGGCAGTTGACCATGGGCTTGAGACA
>ONWK01000259.1 GCA_900321505.1 uncultured Eubacteriales bacterium | reverse complement strand
TTGTGCCGGCAGTGGGAATCGAACCCACACACGGTTACCCGTAACAGATTTTGAGTCTGTCTCGTCTGCCAGTTCCGACATGCCGGCAGAGTCATATTTTCTACAGAAAACATGAACCCGATACGTTGGGATTTTATCATAAGAAAGGCGGGGTTGTCAAATGTTTCAAAGTAAAAAAAGGAAGGCTCTGCAGCCGGTGATCGATACCATCAGAAATGATCTGTCAAATAATTATAAGGACAACGCGGTGGAGGGGATACATAAACTCAAGGAAGAAACAGAAGCCGCTGCATCTGCAGGGACCCTTAAACCGAAGGAGCTTCAGGAGCTCAGACTGCTTGTGGACACATTTGAAATGGATGTGAAGAATTTCAAAAGAACATATTGATTTTTGTGATAAAAAAGGAGAAGGTACATGAAGGATCTTGATATTCTTATCGACCGTCTTATCGCATACGGTCTGAAAAAGGAACTGCTTACCGAAGCGGATGTAATATATACAAGAAACCGCCTGCTTCAGCTTTACCGGGAGGATGAATATAATCCGGCCGAAGACAACGTGCAGTCTTTTGATGACGATGATCCCGAGGACATTCTTAAGGGTCTGCTGGATATAGCGGTAAAAAAGGGACTCTGCGAGGATTCCGTCACCTACCGTGATCTCTTCGATACAGAGATCATGAACCTGCTGCTTCCAAGACCGTCCCAGGTGTCCGAAACCTTCTGGAAAAAATATGCCCAGTCCCCTGTGGAAGCTACTGATTATTATTACAATTTCAGCCGTGCTTCGGACTACATACGTACATACCGTGTAAAAAAGGACCTTCGCTGGAAGGTAGACAGTGAATACGGGAAGATCGATATTTCCATAAATCTTTCCAAACCCGAGAAGGATCCCAAGGCCATCGCTGCTGCCGGCAAAGCCAAGGCCTCCGGCTATCCCAAATGCCTTCTCTGTATGGAAAATGAAGGCTATGCGGGCCGTGTAAACCATCCTGGCCGTGCAAACCACCGTATCATTCCCCTTACCGTAAACGGTACCGGCTGGGGACTGCAGTATTCGCCCTACGTATATTACAATGAGCACTGCATCCTGCTTAATCAGAAGCATATACCTATGAAGATAGAGAAGGATACCTTCCGTAAGCTCCTGGATTTTGTACGGCAGTTTCCCCATTATATCATGGGCTCAAACGCAGATCTTCCCATAGTGGGCGGATCCATCCTTTCCCATGACCATTATCAGGGCGGACATTACGATTTCCCCATGGCTGAAGCTCCCATCGAGACGGAGATCGTGATACCCGGGTATGAAGATGTTGAAGCAGGTATCGTCAGATGGCCCCTTTCAGTAATCCGCATACGTTCAAAAGATATCACAAGGCTTGTGGACCTTGCTGATCATATACTTGCCAAATGGCGTCCCTACAGCGATCCGTCTGCTGATATTCTGGCAGAGACCGCCGGAACACCGCACAATACCATAACCCCCATAGCAAGATGCAGAAATGGGGTATATGAGCTGGATCTTACGCTCCGGAACAACCGCACTACCGAAGACCGGCCTCTGGGGCTTTTCCATCCGGGTCCTTCCTGCCATCATATCAAGAAGGAAAATATCGGTCTCATCGAGGTTATGGGACTGGCCATACTTCCCGCAAGACTCAAGGATGAGATCTTCGGTGAATTAAGAGAGACCCTGCTTTCGGGAGGAGATCTCCTTGCCACCGAAACCCTTAAGAGTCATGCAGTATGGGCTGAAAAGCTGAGAGAGAAATACAGCCCCTTTGATGAAAAGACCATCGACAACATCCTCATGCAGGAGGTGGGAAATGTATTCGTTGAAGTGCTTGAGGATGCCGGCGTGTATAAGCGCGACCCGAAGGGCAAGGAGGCATTCCTGAGATTTACTCAGGTTCTTTAAGCATCCGGGAGTCATAGGGTGCTGAACAGTTACCCGAAAAATAACTATATGGAGGAAACCATAATGAAAATACTTGTAAGCGGCGGAACAGGCTATATCGGCTCACACACCTGTGTAGAGCTTCTTAACAGCGGCCATGAGGTAGTGATATTCGATAATCTCTACAACTCAAAGGAAGAGGTTGTGGACAGGATAAAGAATATCACCGGAAAGGACGTTACCTTTTATAAGGCTGATATGCTTGAGCCCGATTCCATGCGAAAGATATTTGAGGAGCATAAGTTTGACTGCGTGATCCATTTTGCCGGACTTAAGGCCGTAGGCGAATCCGTTGCAAAGCCGTTGATGTATTATGAGAACAATATTGCCGGAACCCTGAACCTCTGCAAGCTGATGAATGAATACGGCTGCAAGCGTATCATTTTCTCTTCATCAGCTACGGTATACGGCAACCCCAAAACCGTTCCCATCACCGAGGATTTCCCGCTTTCCACCACAAATCCCTACGGTTCCACCAAGCTTATGCTTGAGCGTATCCTGACGGACTTTACGGTGGCGGATCCGGAGTGGAGCGTAGTACTGCTCAGATATTTCAACCCCATCGGTGCGCATGAGAGCGGGCTTCTGGGCGAAGTACCCAACGGTATCCCCAATAACCTTATGCCTTATATCATGCAGGTGGCCGTAGGTAAGCTTCCCGAGCTGGGTGTGTTCGGAAATGATTATGATACTCCGGACGGAACCGGCGTAAGGGATTATATCCATGTAGTCGATCTTGCAAAGGGACACGTATGCGCTGTTGACAAGGTTATGAATACTGAGGGTACAAACATCTATAATCTGGGTACAGGAACAGGCTACAGCGTGCTCGATATCGTTCATGCATTCGAAAATGCAAATGATATTAAGATCCCGTACAGCATTAAGCCCCGTCGTCCCGGTGATGTGCCCATGTGTTATGCAAATCCGGAAAAGGCTCTGAAGGAGCTGGGCTGGAAAGCCGAATATGACCTTAAGAGAATGTGTGAGGATTCCTGGCGTTTTGCCGTAGCATATAACAGAGAGAACAGTTAAATGGCATCATCAAAAAAGAAAAAAAGAATAGGGATAATCGTCACATTCTGCGTGATAGTTACCGTCATCGCGGCAGCCTGCGTATATTACGTTTATCTGAAGACTCATTCCGATAAGGAAAGGTTCAGGCAATCCGGCATAACTGCCATGAAAAACGGATCCTACGGCATAGCAGTCAATGATTTTGATATGTCGCTGCAGGAGGAACAATGGTTCTGCGAGGACATGGATCTGGACACAAAAATGTATAAAGGCGCCTGCCTGATCCGTTTAGGCAGATATGAAGAAGCATATAAGCTGTTCATGGCACTTTCTAAGGAAGCCAGTCCTGCGATCGATCAGTCCACTGTTATTTCCATGCTGGAAATAGCCGATGCTAATATGCTGGTCAATAAGGTTACGGACGGAGAGACCGCACCTCCCGATGATGAGACCATCACCAGGCTGAAGGAAGCTGCAGCAAAGGATTCCGGTATGTATCTCTATCTTGCCTCCGCACACAACAGACGGCAGGAATATGATGCGGAGCTGGAGGATCTGAACAATTATCTTGCTTCTCATCCCATTAATACCTATGTAGCCTATGAGCTTTCAACCGCATATCTGAAAAAAGGTAACACGGAAGAAGCGGAACGGATCATAAAAGACGGCTTAAACGCATCCGACGATGTATATACTGATCTGCTTAATTATAATCTGGTCATATGCCGTGAATATTCCGGGGAATATGACGCTGCCTATGAGCTTATCAAAAGTCTTTATGAACAGTATCCGGACAATGAGGATATCGCGCGTGAGTATACATTTCTTCAGAGCCGTGTGAATCCGGATACAACACCGGTGAATCCGTATTCGGATGCGCTTTAGAGAGGAAATAAAATGCCGCAGAGAAAACTTCCTGAAGAATTCATTCTCAGGATGAGGGAATGCCTCGGTGAGAATGAGCTTCAGAAATATCTGGAATGCATGAATAAGCCTATGGAGCATGGTCTCCGGGTAAATACGCTCAGGATGGAGGCTTCCGAATTTGAGAAGCTCTCCGCCTGGAAGCTGGAGCGGATACCCTGGTGTCCGGGCGGCTTTTATCTTGATGAGGATGCCGGAGAGGACCCACCCTCCAGACATCCTCTTTACTATGCAGGAGCCTATTATCTGCAGGAGCCATCGGCCATGCTTCCCGCTGCAGTGCTTCCGGTGGAACCGGGGAACCGTGTACTGGATCTCTGCGCCGCCCCCGGCGGCAAATCCACAGCGCTTGCTGAGAAGCTGCGTGGAAAAGGCTATCTTGTATGCAATGATATTTCAGCCAGCAGAGCAAAGGCCCTGATCAAGAATCTTGAACTTTTCGGCGTGACAAATGCCATAGTCACTGCAGAGACTCCTGAAAGGCTGTCACAGGCCTTTCCGGGGCATTTTGACAGAATACTCATAGATGCTCCCTGTTCGGGAGAAGGTATGTTCAGAAAGTCATCATCCATGATCGCAGACTGGACAGCGGACAAGCCCGGAGAATATGCGGCCATACAGCGTGAGATACTGGAATATGCCGTAAAAATGCTCCGCCCCGGCGGAATGATCATGTATTCCACCTGTACCTACGCGCCCGATGAAGACGAAGGATCCGTGCAGTATCTTCTGATCTGCCCGAAGCAAAGGAAAAAAAGCTGAGACTTGAATCGATCCCGGAATGCCCCGGTTTCCTTCCCGGCCATCCCGAATGGATCACCGGCGGAACTGAGGAGCTGAAAAAGACCTTCCATCTTATCCCTCACCGTGTGAGAGGTGAAGGACATTTTGCGGCTCTGCTTAAAAGCGATGCCGTAAGCGGTACTGAAGCTTCATATACTCATGCAGCCAGACCGGGAAAATATCCTGAACTGGAAGAATTCACATGCTGCATGAAATATAAATGGCCCGCAGAACGCCTTCAGGAACAGAACGGATACCTGTCACTTCTTCCGGAAGACGCAGCCTCCCTTACGGAAAGGCTCCGGGGACTGAGGGTACTCCGCCGGGGGCTCTATCTCGGAGAGATAAAGAAAAAACGCTTTGAACCCTCTCAGGCTCTGGCTATGGTGCTTTCAGAGGATACATTTTCCAACTGCCTTTCACTTAAGCAGGAGGATGAAAGAGTACTGAAATATCTTAAAGGGGAAACCCTGGAATATAATAAGAACGAAGTAAAGGACGGCTGGGTACTCATAACCTTTATGGGACTGCCCCTGGGCTTCGGTAAAGCAAAGAACGGCCTTATCAAGAACAAATACCTGCCCGGATGGAGATTCGGTGCATGATGAAAAGGAGCAGGAACATTGACTGCAAAAGGAAATTACGGATATGCAAGGGGACTTAAAAGAAGACGTCTGATACTGATGTTTGTATGTTTTCTGTTTATACTTGTTGATGTTATATTCAGCCTTATATTCTTTCAGACAAAGAAAACACTGTTCGTTGTGATAGCCTGTGTAATGGCCATACCATTTGCAAAGAATCTCATAGGATATCTGATGATAATCAAATATCAGCCTCTCGATGAGGAACAGCACCGCGAGGCTGAGGAGATCGCTGAAAAGCACGGTTTTGCCATGGCTTACGATATCTCCGTGACTGCCGAAGCCGGCATCCTCTTTTATCCCTGCGTGGCCGTATTTAACAACAATGTTATCGGGCTGCTGCAGCCGGGACAGAATCAGAAGAAGAAGGATGCTGTCGAATATCTGAAAAAGGTACAGGAGAGAGTGAATACCAAACCGCGGGTCATCGTTGTGGAAAAGCTTAAGGATATGGACCGGGAGCTTTCAAGGCTCAATCCTCCTAAAGAAGATCAGTTAAAAGCAGATACAGTTATAGCAGAACGTCTGCTGGAATTGGGGTTGTAAAATGAAAGAAATAACCGTTAGTAAAAATGAAGCAGGTCTTAAGCTGAAGAAGCTGTGTTTTCTCTATTTCAAGGGTGTTCCGGACAGCTTCACCTACAAAATGCTGAGAAAAAAGATCATTCAGCTGAACAGAAAGAAAGCAACAGGCAACGAGATCCTTGTTGAAGGAGATAAGGTACAGCTGTTTTTTTCAGATGAAACGCTGAAGAATCTTCGCAAAGAAGCCGAGACCTTTGATGAAGAGATCCCGGCGCTTTCAGACTTCCCCTGGTTCTCTGAGGACCTTATCCTATATGAAAATGAAGATATGCTCTTTATTGATAAACCTTCGGGAATCCTGTCACAGCGTTCCGGGACAAATGAGCAGTCACTGAATGAAGCCGTTATCGCCTATCTTGCCGATAAGTGTATAGTCAACCGGGAAAGCCTTCAGGTATTCCGTCCCTCTGTCTGCAACAGACTGGACAGAAATACCAGCGGTATCATTTCCGCATCAAAGACCAGAAAGGGTGCGAGGGAGCTTACCGAGTACTACAATTCCACTGACGGAAAAAGTATCGGAAAATATTACCTTACAGTGGTTCACGGACACTGCACCCTGAAGGGACATTTTGACCGGCTGGACTATGTCAAGTCCAAAACCGACAATACCGCCTATGTCTGGATGCGCGGCGGAAAACGCCCGCAGGAGACTCTGGGCTTCGGAAAGCCTGAACCGATCTATACTGAGCTTTATCCGCTGGCATATGACAAGAATAAAGATATTTCATTGATGCTTTGCAGACTTCATACCGGAAGATCCCATCAGATACGCGTCACCATGAAGCATTACGGATATCATGTGGTCGGCGATCCTAAATACGGAAATCCGGTAAGGGATCATTTCCTTAACGCAACGGAAATGGGACAGCTTCTGGTAGCCTGGCTTCTGGTACTCCCTGACGGAACCCGGATCCGGGCGAATATCCCGAAGGAGATCCTTGGCTTCTTTCCGAAGGCAGCTGAACTTGCAGAGACAAAACTAAACAACTGACGGCCTAACATAAAATACAGTCCGGAAAGCAAGCTTTCCATCCATGTTTTTTTGTTTTCCAAAGGGTGCTGAACAGATAACAATATGAGGACGTATCATGCCAACCTGGAATTCAAGGGGGCTTCGGGGCAGCGGCTTCGAGGACCTTATCAACAGTACAAATGAATACTACCGCAGAAACGGCCTTGCGCTTGTGCAGAAGATCCCGACACCTATAGTTCCCGTAAGGTTTGACAAAGCGCAGCACCGGATCACAGATGCCTATTTTGAAAAGGATTCGACTGTGGATTACATAGGAGTTGTACAGGGTATACCGGTATGCTTTGATGCAAAGGAGTGTAAGACCGATACCTTTGAGCTTCGGAATATCCATGATCATCAGTATAATTTCATGCGTGAGTTTGAATCCCAGGGCGGAATCTCCTTTATCCTTCTGGATTTCACCATGAGAAATGATCTGTATTATATGACCTTCAGGGAACTGACCGGTTTTCTGGACAGGGTGAGTGAAGGCCATCCGAATAATCTGAAATATCTGGAACTGAGAGATGAGTATTTCCTGCATCCCAAGGATGGGGCAGTGGTGCCTTATCTGAAGGGGATCGAGCAGGATCTCCTTGAGAGAGACGGGGTAAAATGATGATAGGGTCAAAAGGTCCGGGAAATGCTCGGCCACTTGAGATCTTAGTAAGAAAGGAGTCTATACATGTTTGATTTTTATCGTGTGGCAGCCATAGTACCGGAATTACATGTGGCGGATGCAGGCTACAATACCGACCGCATCCTTGAAAAGCTGGAAGAAGCATGCAGCTATGATCCTGCAGTTATCACCTTCCCGGAGCTTGCGGTATCAGGCTATACCTGCCAGGATCTTTTCTTTCAGGATTCTCTTCTGAAAGAGGTAAATGCAGGGCTTTCACGTATCCTTGCCGTATCTGGAGAGAAGGAAGCCGCTGTTATCGTAGGCGCTCCGGTGCGTATACGCGGACAGCTTTACAATGCAGCCTTTACCTTTTTTGACGGAAAGCTGCTGGGAATCACGGTCAAAACCTTTCTTCCGGATTACAATGAATTCTATGAGAAAAGATGGTTCTCATCTGCTGATCAGCTGCCGGTAGACTCAGTGTGGATGAGCGAGCTGGGGCTCACCTACGACCAGGAGGAATCCGAGGATTATATGGTTCCAATAGGCAGCAGGCTTATCTATAATATTGATGAAAAGCTAAAATTCGGAATCGAGATCTGTGAGGATCTCTGGTCACCGATACCGCCGTCTTCAGCTATGTCTCTGGCAGGAGCCGAGCTTATCGTAAATATTTCCGCCTCCAACGAGCTTATCTCCAAGCGTGAATACAGAAAGAACCTGGTAAAGCAGACCTCTGCCAGCCTGATCTGTGAATATCTTTACTGTTCAGCAGGAGCTTCAGAATCAACTCAGGATGTTATCTTTTCAGGCCACAGCCTGCTTGCGGAAAACGGTACCGTTCTTAATGAAAACCAGGATTATATAGCATCCGATTATATGCTGATAGCCGATATGGATCTTGAAAAGATCCGGGCTGAGCGTCTTAAGATCAAATCCTTCGGAGACGCAGCCTACCATTACCGGGATATGACAAAGCAGTGCCGTGTATTTTCAGAGCCTGCATCATCCCTCCCGGAATCGGACGGTTCCTATTATCTGCTGGCAAAGCATCCTTTTGTTCCCTCTTCCAAAACAAGACTTACCAAGCGCTGCAATGAAATATTTGACATGCAGGTTGGCGGTCTTGTAAAACGGCTTTCCGTTACCGGAGCCCGTCCAGTTGTGGGCGTATCAGGAGGTATGGATTCCACCCTGGCTCTGCTTGTTGCTGCTAAGGCCCTTCAGAAAATGAACCGCCCGGCGGAAGAGCTGATCGCGATAACCATGCCTGCCTTCGGCACTTCGGACCGTACTTATCAGAATTCACTGGCTCTTATCAAAAGTCTGGGTACCATACCCATCATTATTGATATCAAGCTTTCCTGTGAACAGCATCTTCGTGACCTTAAGCATGATCTTGATACAAAGGATCTTACATACGAGAATACCCAGGCAAGAGAGAGAACCCAGGTTCTTATGGATTATGCAAATATGCATAACGGCCTTGTTGTCGGTACAGGCGATCTGTCCGAGCTGGCTCTGGGCTGGTGTACCTACAACGGTGACCAGATGTCCATGTACGGCGTGAACGGAAGTATCCCGAAAACACTGGTCAGATGGATGATCGATACCGTTGCGGAAGGACGCCTTTTCCCGGAGAGTACAGTTGTCCTTAAGGATATACTTGACACACCCATCAGTCCGGAGCTGCTCCCACCGGATGAACACGGAAGGATAACACAGAAGACTGAAGACAGTGTAGGCCCCTACGAGCTGCATGATTTCTTCCTGTACTACACTCTGCGTTACGGTTATTCACCCGCAAAGATCAACTTCCTTGCAAATAAAGCCTTCCGGGGAGATTACGATCCCGAAACCATACTTAAGTGGCAGAAAATGTTCATAAGAAGATTCTTCTCACAGCAGTTTAAGAGAAGCTGTATGCCGGACGGCGTAAAGGTCGGTTCGGTAGCCCTTTCTCCGAGAGGAGACCTCCGCATGCCGTCGGATGCTTCTCCTTCGGACTGGCTGAAGCAGCTGGAAGAACTGCAAAGTAACTGATCATCGTCCTGCTTTCCTGTATGTAAAGCATCGGGAATCGTAGGATCTGAATACTTACCTACAAATAAAGAAAAGATCCTTCGCCATTCCGGAGACTGTATTTTGTCATCCTGAAAACAGCGAGGGATTTTTTTATTATAAAAAATATTACCGGTAAGAAAAATTAATGCAAACTTATCAGAAAACTTCATGTTTTCGTATCCTCCATTTAAGAATAAACTAAAAACAGCTAAAATCGACTTAAATCGGAGGGAAACGATGAGAAAGAGCATTAGAAGAATTGCAGCAGGAATACTTACAGGACTAATGACACTGGGAATGACTGCCTGTGGAGGCTCTGAAAACAGCTCTACAGGCGCAGCATCCACTACAGGAAGCACACCTGCTTCAACTGAGACCGGTTCGGACAGTGAAGCCGCATCAACAGAAAGCAGTGAATATGATTCCATGACCGCAACCGAACTTGCAGTACTTCTCGGCAACGGATTCAACCTCGGCAATACCTTTGAAGCCGCCGATATGACCAGGCCGGGAGATTACACCGCAAATACCGTAAGCCATTTCGAGACCCTCTGGGGGCAGCCGATCACAACGAAGGAAATGATCGATGATATCCATAACGCCGGTATGGACACGCTGCGTATACCCGTGGCCTGGACCAATGCCATGGATATAGAAAAGGGTGATTTTAAGATCAAGGACGAATACCTTGCCCGGGTTAAGGAAGTTGTTGACTGGGCGCTGGAAGACGGCATGTATATCGTTGTAAACGATCATTGGGACGGCCAGTGGTGGGGTATCTTCGGAGAGAAGGATGCCTCAAGACGTCAGATCGGCTATGATATTTACACCAGTATGTGGACCCAGGTGTCTGAATATTTTAAAGACTATGACGAGCATCTTATACTCGAAGGCGGAAATGAGGAGCTGGGAGACCGCTTCAACGATATCGGTAATCCCATAGTACAGGACGGAAACGGTCTCAATAAAGATGAATGCTACCAGACCGCAAATAAGCTGAATCAGCTTTTTGTTGATACCGTACGTGCAACTGGCGGCAAAAATTCCACCCGTTTTCTGCTGATT